>QIIJ01000026.1 GCA_003232595.1 Aurantimonadaceae bacterium
GGGTAGGTCCATGCAGGAATATCAATGGCCAGACCATCTTTGTTGGCAATTAGCTCACCGCGGCCATAGACCTCGTCAATCGCCATGGTCGGCAGGTCGGAAACAATCAGCATATCGGCAATGCGGCCCGGTGCAATGGAGCCTATTTCCCGTTCGAGGCGGAAATGCTGCGCCGTATTCAGGGTCGCCATCTGAATAGCTGTAATCGGTTTCAATCCCTGCTCAATCGCATGGCGCACAACCCGGTTCATGTGGCCATCATGGACCAGTGTGCCCGAGTGGCTGTCGTCGGTGCACAGTATAAAGTTGCGCGGGTCAAGTCCGTGTTCAGTAATGGCCTTGACCTGCTCGGCCACATCATACCAGGCGGAACCCAGCCGCAGCATGGCGCGCATGCCCTGGCGCACGCGGCTCATAGCATCGATAACGCGCGTTCCTTCGTGGTCATCCTCCGGGCCACCGGCCACATAGCCGTGAAATGCCGGTCCAAGGTCAGGTGAAGCATAGTGCCCGCCGACCGTCTTGCCGGTCGCCATGGTGGCGGCAATTTCTCCTGTCATACGTGAAGTATTGGCGCTAACACCGGGAAAATCCATAACTTCCCCAAGCCCGATAATATTTGGCCAGGTCATCGCTTCAGCCACATCATCGGGTCCAAGCTCCGCCCCGCCAACTTCCAGTCCGGGAGCCGATGGCACGCAACTTGGCATTTGCACATGGACGTTGATTGGCATTGCCGCCGCCTCATCATGCATCAACCGCACACCTTCAAGACCCAATACATTGGCAATTTCATGCGGATCGATAAACATTGAAGTTGTACCGTGGGGAATGACCGCGCGGGTGAATTCGGTGACGGTCACCATGCCCGATTCCACGTGCATATGAGCATCACAAAGACCCGGCACCAGATAACGCCCGTCCGCATTCACCAGCCTGGTATCATTGCCAACACAATGATCGGCATTGTCACCCACATAGGCAAAGCGCCCGCCGATAATCGCCACATCGGTGTTGGGCAGAATCTCACCGGAATAGACATTGACCCATTTACCGTTGCGGATTACCAGATCAGCAGGCTTGCGCCCGGTTGCCACGTCAACAAGGGAGGCAGCCATCTGGTTCCAGGGTTTTGGAGTGTTGGTGGGCATGGTGTTCTCCGGGTGATTGGCATTTTTCGCATCATAGAGTAATTGCGATTTATTAAAACGAAATAATATTCAGCAACAGCGCAATTGTGCGCATAATCTTGCTTGATTGTCTGTTGAATTGATGATCAATATTTGTTTGGACCCATTTCAATCGGGAATGTTTTATGCCGACCAGTCAAACTGCCGGAAAATCAGAAACTAACGGAGACAGGAGGAGCAATTCTGTCATAGACTTCCGCTCCGATACTGTCACCAGACCATCCGCTGCAATGCGTAAAGTCATGGCTGAGGCTGAGGTTGGCGATGATGTTTATGGTGATGATCCAACGGTTAATGAACTGGAAGGGCGGGCGGCAGCGCTGCTTGGCAAGGAGGCAGGCCTGTTTGTTTCTTCCGGTTCCCAGAGCAATCTGATAGCGCTGTTGACCCACTGTGGAAGGGGCGAGGAATATATCAGCGGCAGCATCTATCATGTTGCCCATGATGAGGCAGGCGGAGCCGCGGTTCTTGGCGGTATTTCGCCGCTTCATCTACCGGTGGATGCCAATGGCGGCTTGAATGCCAAACAGGTGGAAGACGCGATCAAACCGGATGATATTCACTATGCCAGAACCAAACTTGTCTGCCTGGAAAACACCGTGGACGGAAGGGTGCAGGATCAGAATGAAATTAACACAATTGCCGATATGGCGCATGGCCGTGGTTTGCTGGTGCACCTTGATGGTGCCCGCTTGATGAATGCGGCCATTGCCAGTGGAAACGACGCCTCAGAATTGGCAAAATGCGCGGATACGGTCTCTATGTGCCTGTCAAAGGGGCTTGGGGTGCCTGTCGGATCGGTATTATGTGGCCCGGCCGATTTTATTCACCGGGCTCGGTATAACCGAAAGCTGCTTGGCGGCGGCATGCGGCAGGTCGGCATATTGGCGGCATGTGGGCTCTATGCGCTCAAACACAATGTGACGCGGTTGAGAGATGACCACAAAAGGGCTGCCCGGCTTGCTTCCGGGTTGGGCAAAATTGATGGCCTTGAAGTCAAGCTGAATGCAACAAATATGGTTTTCATCCGCATTGCCGGCGAAGACAAAAGCGGATTTCAGAAATATCTGGCCGAAAACAATATCATCATCAGCACCCACAGCCCGGATATTCGCCTCGTTGTGCATCTCGACATAGATGATGCCGGGATTGACCGGATGGTAGAGGTGGTGAGCGGGTATTTTAATTGACAGAGCTTTTGCCGCCGTCTTTTAGTTCCGCAAGTCGTTGCTGCAAAAAAGCCCTTTCGGACCGGTTGGCAGACAGTTCAATTGCCACATTGTAGGCCGCAGCAGCATCATTATACCTGCCAGCACGGCGCAACATATCGGCTCTTGTTGCATGGTAGGGCTGGTATTTTGCCATGTCTTTTTCACTGCAAAGCCCTTCAATCGCTGCAAGGCCCGCCTCTGCTCCCCTGGCAAATGAGAGGGCCACAGCGGCATTGAGTTGCACCACCGGTGTTGGCTGAAACGCATAGAGTTTTTCATAGAGTAACGTTATTTCCTGCCAGTTGGTGGCATCATAGGTGGCTGCGCCCGCATGAACAGCACTGATAGCGGCCTGAATCTGATAGGGGCCGAGGCTGCCTTTGCCAGTCGCCATGGTCAAGGTGGTAATCAACAGGGACGAGCCGCTTTTGATCAGTTCCTGATCCCAGATATTTCGATTCTGATGCTCAAGGGTTATCAATTCACCATTTTTTCCACGCCGGGCCTTCTGGCGGGAGGCGTGTAATTGCATGAGGGCGAGAAGTCCCGAAACTTCGCACTCGCGTGGCATTAAATTATGCAAAAGCCTGCCCAGCCTGATTGCCTCGCTGCATAGGTCCTGGCGGATTAACTCCTCACCTTCACTTGCAGCATACCCTTCATTGAAAACCAGATAAATAACCGCGAGCACTGACTTCAGCCGTTCTGGCCAGAGTTCCGGGCCGGGAATAACATAGGGAATGTTGGTTGCTTTAATCTTGCGTTTGGCGCGTACCAGCCTTTGGGCCATGGTTTCTGTGTTGGTGAGAAAAGAACGGGCGATTTCAGGGGTCGTCATGCCGGTGATCGATTTGAGCGTCAGCGCCACACGCGAAGGCTCCGGCAGGGCAGGGTGGCAGCAAGTGAATATCAATCGCAGCCTTTCGTCCTCGATAGCGGGTGCCATATCTGTGTCCGGTTCATATTCGGCAGCTTGCTGTTCCAGTTCCGCCATTGCCTGTAATTCAGGGCTTTTGTCCAAGGCAGTTTTATTTCGGCGAAAACGGTCTATGGCCTTGCGCTTTGCTGCTGCCAGCAGCCAGGCGGCAGGTGAATCGGGCAACCCATTTTTAGGCCAGCTATCAAGAGCTGCAATCAGCGCATCCTGCAGCGCATCCTCAGCAATTTCGAAATCCCGTACCCGGGCGATCAGGGCCGCAAGAACGCGGCCCCACTCGTTTCGTACAATCTGCTCAACAGCCTGATGGGTTGAAGCGGTTTTAATCAACCAGGCAACTCCATGATTGGGCGCACTTCGATAGAGCCATAGTCTGCGGTGGGAATTTTGGCCGCCCAGGAAAGGGCTTCATCAAGATCCTTGCAGTTCAGCCGGTAGTACCCGCCCAGAACTTCCCGGGTTTCGGCAAAGGGGCCATCTGTTGTCTGGGTATTGCCGTCACGAACTTTAACGGTGGTTGCTGTCTCGGAGCCTTGAAGGGGTTCTCCTGCAACAAATATGCCTGCTGCATTTACCTCCTCATTGAATTTCATGTAGCCCTGCATCATAGCGCCAAATTCAGGTGTATTCGGGGCCGGGCCCGCGCCATCGGCTGCGTAAATCAAAAGCATGTATTGCATTGTTGTTCCTTTCACAGTTTATGCATTCATGTTGGTTACGGGGATTGTCGTTTGAATTTCCCGGAATCGACACAATCGAGAGAAAAATCTGAATTTAATACAAAGGCATTGAAACCGCTACCGGAATGCCCTTTACCAAAGCTGACTGGAACGCTATTGCTGCATAGTCCGCAACTAGAGCAAGTTTCGACCATACGGAATCACTTGACCGGTTTTCCGTGTCTGCTGGCAAGGCG
>QIIJ01000637.1 GCA_003232595.1 Aurantimonadaceae bacterium
AAATACCTGGCATTTGTCGTGACCGGCTCGGTCGCGCTGTATTCAGATGCGCTGGAAAGCGTTGTGAATGTTGCCGCGGCTTTGGTGGCGCTGCTGGCGATTACAATCAGCGCTCGACCACCAGATCACAACCACCAGTTTGGCCATCAAAAAGCGGAGTTGATCTCTGCTGTATTTGAAGGTGCACTTATTATTGTCGCAGCATTGTTCATTATGAACGCAGCCTATGATGCGCTAATTACTCCCCGTATCATTGATGAACCTGTTTCAGGGTTGATGATCAATGGTGGCGCAACAGTCATAAACGGAGCATGGGCCGCATTTCTCATCAACAGGGGTAAGGCACTTCGTTCACCTGCCTTGAGCGCTGACGGTCGGCATCTCGTGACGGATGTGTGGACTTCAATTGGAGTTTTTGTTGGAATTACTATCGCTGTTGCAACCGGGTGGTCTGTTCTTGATCCGATCATTGCCGTTGCGGTTGCTCTTAACATTCTGTGGAGCGGTTATGGAATTGTAATCAATTCTCTTTCCATGTTGATGGATGAAGCAGCACCAAAAGAAATTCAAGACCAGGTTGGCGCAGCAATCCGGGCCCATGGAGATGGAGCTCTGCAGGCACACGATATTCGTACCAGACATTCAGGTCGAATTGTCTATATTGAGTTTCATCTGGTTGTTCCCGGTAATATGACCGTTGCTGCAGCGCATGAAATCTGCGATCGCATTGAATTGGCTCTCGAGACGGAAATCGAAGATGCTGACGTGGTAATTCATGTGGAACCTGAACACGAGGTGAAGCAAAGGTCAGGTGAAGCAATTAATCTGCAGGATGTTTAGAGCAAATTTCGACCATACGGGATCACTTGATGGAGCTAAATCAGTCCATTTAGCGAGGCGAGCTGCGCACTGCGATACCGGTATCGGAGAAGCTGCTCAACCCCCGGGACAAGCCCGAGGGCAGGCGAGCTGATGGGCTGATTTGACCCACCGGAGGCTGGTTTTCCGCGACTTCTGGACACAGCCTGCCCTCGGGCTTGAACCGGGGGTTATGCTTTCCTTGTGGTCGCATAGACCAAGGCGGAAAGCATGCCTCGCCAGCAGACGCGGAAAACCAGTCAAGTGATTCCGTATGGTCGAAACTTGCTCTAATATAAACGACGATTGTTATAATCCGTTTCAAAATTGCCTTTGCCACCGCTTGCCAAATTAATATATTCATGTATCTTAATATATACGATAACCTGATACGGGGAATGTTAAAATGGGTATTATCCGCAATATTCTGGCATTGTTAGGTCTTGGCGCTGTTGGCATTGCAATCTGGATCGGGCCGGAGCTTTACAAATATAAATCCGCATTCGATACCTTTGATGACAAGGCATTTGCTACCTACAAAAAAATGGCGGATCAACTGGTGGAAACCGGCAATTCGGCAGCTGCTACCGTGTGGAAAGCCAAGGTGGCGGAAGGGGTCACTTTTGAAGAGGTGGATCAATCAATCAAGCAGATTGCGATTGAGAGAAATATCAGGGGTGTGGGCGAATTGCCGCTCGGGGACCAGGTGGCCGCAATGACTGGCAAACCCTGGCGCAAACTCAATATATATCTTTACTGCAATCCGCTGACAGCGGCAAAGATGATTGAACATGATATTGCCTATGCGGCCTATCTGCCGTGCAGGGTTTCGCTGGTCGAGGATGAAAAAGGCCAGCTCTGGATATTTACCCTCGATATGGATGCCATGATTTACGGGGGACATTGCCGCCTGCATTGCTCGAAGAGGCACTTGGAGTGAAGGAAACGATGCAGGAAATTCTCAGTCGCGCTGCAGCCGGTGACTTCTAAAAAGGTATTTCTATTCGTTTGAATTTCGGACGGTGCACATCCGGGTGATTGCCTGCACTCGTTTGTCAGTTGCAATATCTATGCTTCGGTTCTGAATACCATCCCACAGGTTTTGTGCTTTCAATTCGTCGGTGGCACAAACACAAAACTTTTGACAGAACGCCTTGTCCCTGCTTTGAGCGCAATTGGTTTCGCAAGTGCTGATGAATGACGCGGTGCGGTCCGGTCCGCCGGTCATCAGCACCACGACAAACACACTGCCATACAAAAGACGCCCCAGAAATGCCAACACTCTTGCGTAGATATTGGTTGGGTTGAAACCGGAAAGCCAGGTAAAGCCGCCGTGTTGTTGTGCCAGTCGGGCCATAACCATGCCGATCAGCATGGCGCCGAACCATGGGAATATCGGTTCATAATCAAATGATGAAGGCAGGAATTCACCAAGACCCAGCCAATACCAAATGGGCGCATTGAACATTTCACTGCGGAGATAATACGAACCGATGATAAAAAATGCTGCGGCGACAGCTATAAAAACCCAGTGAAGCCGCAAAAACAGCAGGGCAAACACGCTACCCAGGGCTATCGAATGGAGAATACCAAAAAATATGAAACCACCTGGCATTAAATACCACGAGATCACTGAAATTGCTGCCGCTGCGACCGTCACTTTGGCAAGGCGTATCAAAAACGGTCGGTGGCGAAAGCCACCGGAGTGAGCAAGCACCAGACCAATGCCAACCAGTACGATAAATGTGGAGGCAATTGAACGGGCAAAGTATTTCCACTCCGGCTGGAAAATAGTGCCAGCCTTAATATAGCCGAAAAATTCAAGGTCCCAGGTGAAATGATAAATTGCCATGGCAATGAGTGCAATGCCGCGAATAATATCAAGCCATATGATACGCGGCTTGTGCTGCAATTCCGGGCCTGCCTGCCTGGACTGGTTCAATATTTGCCCTCACAGTTGGTTGTTGGGTGGTTATTGTGCTTGTTGTGACCTCTAATACCAAAGGATCTTAATACTGACCCATTTGATGACAGAAAAACGCCCGCTGGACAGCGTTGCATCTCTCGAACGATGACCCGTATCGCCCTTCAAGATGCGCCTTGTCAGCAGACGGTTTTCTGTCAGTATTAAGTTCCTTTGGTATAACAGTCTGGTTAGATGCTGTCGATGCAGATAGAGGAGAAGCAGATAGAGGAGAAGCAGATATGAATATTCTGGATGCAAATGAAGCCAAAATCCCGGCAATCGGGTTTGGCACATGGCCATTAAAAGGCGAAACTTGTGTTAACATGGTGTCTGAAGCCCTGAAATCCGGATACCGGCACATTGATACTGCTGCATTTTACGATAATGAGGTAGAAGTGGGCGCGGGAATTCGTGCATCCGGCGTCGATCGCGATCACGTCTTTTTGACCACCAAAGTCTGGCCCACCGATATCGCTGACGGAGATTTGCAGCGGTCTGTTGAAGCCAGTCTGTTCAGACTTGAATGCGAATATGTTGATCTGATTCTGATTCACTGGCCATCTCCAACAATACCGCTGACCAATTCCATTAGGGCATTGAATGAAGTGAAATCACGAGGACTGACACGCAATATAGGCGTATCCAACTTTACCAGTGCAATGGTTGATGAGGCTGTTTCTTTGTCCAGACACCAGCTGGTTTGCAACCAGGTCGAAAATCACCCCTACCTTGATCAATCAAAAATGCGCGTCACCTGTGACCGTCACAATATGTCACTCATTGCTCATTGTCCGCTCGGGCGGGGTGGTGAATTATTTCAGGAACCTGCAATTTGTGAAGCTGCGCGGCGACTTGCCAAATCTCCAGCTCAGATAATACTGCGTTGGCATGTTCAACATGAGGGAGCGGGTGCAATTCCAAAAACGGCAACACCTGTGCGACTGTTAGAAAATCTCAATGTTTTTGATTTTGAACTGGATGCTGCTGAAATGAAGTCAATTTCTGTGCTTGGTCAAAAAAACCACAGGATTTGCGATTTCGATTTCTCGCCTGAGTGGGATTAACAACAATCCTCAATAATTTGACTTGGCATCCATCAATTTGCGTGATGCCGAGAAGAACTGCCGCCTGATCAATACCGATCCAACAAGCAAAGAACCAACCGCAAAGGGCAGGGGGCCGAGAAACCAGCCAAGATAGCCTATTGAAAAAAATATGCCCCGCAATCCCGCATTAAAATGGCTTCCTGCAAGTATATTCAGTTCGGCGGCGCGGGCGATATCAATGGCTGTCGTTTCATCCTGATCTTCTACCGCAGGGATTGCGCCAATGAGGATTGAGCAATAGTTGAACAGGCGGTAGGCCCAGCCAAATTTAAAAAATGCGAAGGCATAGATCATTATAAGGCCGATAATTTTCATTTCCCACACGGGACGTGATGTGCCGACATCAACCGGTAAATCCCTGAAAACCTGCAACACGGCCTCGGTTGAGCCAAGCAGTGCAAAGCTGCCGCCAATTGCAAGAATTGAAGTGGAAGCAAAGAATGCTGTGCCCTGCTGAAGCCCGGCCATAATGCTGGTATCGATCATGCGAAGATCGCGCCGCGCCATAGTTTCCATCCAACTGCGCCGGTAGCAGGCAATCTGGAACGATAAACTGTTTTTTGACCAGGGGCTTTTATCTGCCAGCCAGGAAATGCCAAGCCATATAATCAAAAACCATCCCATTGCCAGGATATCATAGAGGCTCAGGATATTGGTCATTGTTGAGGTTTCCCGGAATCGCGGCGTCAATCGTGGCAATCCATAGAGTCAGATAGCGTTCCGGGCAATCCTTCAACAGAGAATTGCTGTTCTGATTGGGCGGATAAACTCTGAATTGAGCTGTAACCTGCAGAAAACAAACAGGTAAACAAGCCTCTGCATTTATGCATGGCAGACTTGCAAATTCTGCCTTGATTTTGCCATAGTTTCTGTTGCGCTGTCGCAGCCAATCAACTATAGCCACGGCAAATGACCCGGACATATCAACGTTCAAACGATGATTGCGCCGGAATAAAATCTACAGGGAAATCATGAACGATAATGCAGATAGATCCTGCTGGGGCATTACGGCCTGGGCAGTTGGAATGTTTTGTGTCGCACTGCTGGTATCAGTAATGTTTGGTGATGCTGATATTGGCGCAAATGTAGTTGCCGCCACGTTAAAATAGTTTGTCACACATTCAATTTGAATTGCTACCGTTTGTTCCTGTCGGGTCTGAATGCTGGTTGTCCAAATGAAGCAGGAATGATTGAGAATAATAAATACGGCTCTGTCATTGTCATTTAACGTCTTGAGTTGTTACCATTCCGGTGCAGCACAATAATAAGGACACCAAAATGACACCGCATATTTCAGCAAAAAATGGCGATATCGCCGAATGTATACTTCTTCCAGGTGACCCGCTCAGGGCCAAATGGATTGCTGAAGTGTTTTTGACCGACCCGGTTTGTTTTAATGAAACCAGAGGAATGCTGGGATTTACCGGCGGGTATAAATCCATGTCTGTTTCAGTGATGGGAACCGGTATGGGCATGCCTTCACTGTCTATCTACGTGCATGAACTGCTGGAGAAATATGGTGTTCGCTCGCTGATCAGGGTTGGCAGTTGCGGTGCAATTGCTGATGGTCTCGATTTACAGGACGTAGTGATTGTTAATGGAGCATCAACAGATTCAGCAATTAACCGCCAGAAATTTGGTAATATCTCCTATGCGCCGGTAGCAGATTTTCAACTGTTGCGCCGGGCAGTAACGCTGGCAGAAGAGCGAAATATCAGCCATCGCGTCGGTCCGATCATGAGCGGCGATCAGTTCTATGTTGATGATATGAGTTACCTTGCCAAAGTTAAAACTCATGGTGTTCTTGGTGTTGAGATGGAGGCTGCTGCGTTATACACGCTGGCAGCACAGTTTGGCGCGGCGGCGCTGGGCATTATGACAGTCTCGGACATCATCGGCAGCACCCGGGAATTAAGTGCTGAAGAACGCGAAACATCCATGCGTAGCATGTGCCAGATCGCGCTTGATACGCTGATTGCTGATTGAACATGCCTTGTATAAAAAAACCGCGCTCCTTTTGAAGCGCGGTTTTGTCAATTTCCAGATGTACCGGGTTTTTATTTAACCGGGCAAGCAGAATCTGACATGTAGTCGTGGACTATGATACCGCCGCTTATGATGTCTGCTTTGGCTTTCTCGACCATATTTTTCATATCGTCGGAGATGAGTGACTTGTTGTTGTCATCAAGTGCCCAGCCTACACCATCCTGAGCAAGACCCATGACATTGAAGCCTGAAGACCATGTGCCGGATGTGCCGTCTTTGAAAGTATTGTAGACGGCAACATCGACGCGTTTGAGCATGGATGTCAGCACGGAACCTGGATGCAGATAATTCTGGTTGCTGTCCACGCCAATACCCAGCTTGCCGGCATCTGCCGCTGCCTGAAGCACGCCAACGCCGGTGCCACCGGCAGCATGATAAACCACATCAGCGCCGCGGTCGAACTGGGATTTGGCAAGCTCGCCGCCCTTCACAGGGTCATTCCACGCAGCACCGGTTGTGCCCGTCATATTCTGGAATACTTCTGCATCGGGGTTGACAGCTTTGACGCCCTGTACATATCCACATGCGAATTTACGGATGAGGGGAATGTCCATACCACCAACAAAACCGACTTTGCCGGTTTTGGAAGCCATGGCGGCAAGCATACCAACCAGATAGGAACCTTCGTGCTCATTGAACACAATTGAGCGGACATTCGGCAGATCTACAACCATATCAACAATGGCAAATTTGGTGTCCGGGAATTCCTTGGCAACTTTTTCAAGTGCTGCTGCCGCTGCAAATCCGATTGCAACAACCGGGTTGTTTCCATCACGTGCAAAACGGCGATATGCCTGCTCACGCTGTGAGGCGTTCTGGATTTCAAAGCTACGGTATTTCATTCCCGTATCTTTGGTAAATTTTTCTGCGCCCTCATAGGCTGCCTGGTTGAATGACTTGTCGAATTTACCGCCAAGGTCAAAGACCAGAGCAGGTTCTGCTGTGGCAAGGGCCGAAGTCGCGGCCATTGATACAGCGGCCAACAGGCCCATTATTGTACGTTTCATGCTGTCTCCCTGAATTTCTCATTACTATTCTACTGGTCCGAATTACTTCAGACGGCCCAACGCGTCAAACCAAAATAGACGTGTTTGACATACGCTATCGCCCTAGATTGGCACGTCGTGCAAAAAAATGCATTCAAATTTTGAAGTTTTTAACTGTAAGGTAAAATCA
>QIIJ01000172.1 GCA_003232595.1 Aurantimonadaceae bacterium
CCCATAATGGCGCAGTCAACTTTGTAGTCATTGATAACCTGGACAATTTCCCGCCGGTTGCCGACGATCAATTGAACGTCAACATTATTATTTTGCTGCGCAAAGGCCGCAATTGCCTTTGGCGCGAAGTATTTGGCTGTGCTGACTACTCCTACGGTAATATGCCCGCGCGTTCCGTCTTTCACAGCAGTAATTACGCTGGCGCATTCGGCAAGGGCCGCATTGATACGTGAATTTGTTGCCAGCAACTCAACGCCTGCCTCGGTGAGACGAAAGGATTTACCGCTTCGATTAATGAGTTTTATTCCGACTTCTTCTTCCAGAATACGCATTTGGGTGGTGATTGCAGGGGGCGTCACGTGCAATTCTGCCGCAGCCAGAGTGACGGATTTGGTCCTGACAACGGCGCTAAATGCCCGTAATTGTTTGAGGGTTACGTTTTCCATAGACTATATTAAGTTAAATTAAATCAGAAAACAAATAAATTAAATTTACTTGTTATTCAAGAATCTGCATGTTTCGGACAGTATCGCTAGTTTTCCATTTTTCGATTGCCTGGGAAGTGATCCGGAAAATGCAGATCAAATAGCCTGCCAGTTGGTAAATGGCGGCTTGAAGTTTACAGGATTTGGCTATGGCCGAGACGCAAACCTTCGATAATTTTATCGCCGATCTGGATGAAAATTCAGCCGAAAACACCAAATTGGGCAGTGCACTTAAGGCGATCGCAGACGGTGCAATCAGGCTTGAGGCTGTAATTTCCAGCCCCGGTGGTTCTGCCCAGGCTGATATTGTCGGCGAAAATACCGATGGTGATCAGCAAAAGGCGCTGGATGTGGAGGCCCATGAAATATTTCTTGGCACATTAAAGGATTCTTCCATTGGCATTATAGCTTCAGAGGAGGCTGAGTTGCCGATTTCCATGAATAATGGCGGTCAACTGGCAATGGCGATTGACCCGCTTGACGGCTCGTCGAACATTGAGACCAATGCACCAATTGGTACAATATTTTCGATACTTCCAGTTGATGCCTCAAATCTGGAATCATCATTTTACCGTAGTGGTGACGAAGTTATTGCAGCAGGTTTCGTGGCTTACGGCCCGCGCACCCAGTTATATGTGACAGTTGGTTCCGGCACCCAGATATTCATGCTGGACCGGGCAAGTGGCCAGTTTGTCATGCATCAAAAGAACGTTCAGATTCCTTCAGACACCCGGGAATTTGCCATCAATGCCTCGAACTTTCGTCACTGGCAAGCGCCTGTCCGTCGTTACATTGATGATTGTCTTGAGGGCGAAGAAGGTGTGCGCGGCAAGAATTTCAATATGCGGTGGATTGCCTCGCTTGTGGCTGATGCGTCCCGGATATTCGCGCGTGGCGGTAACTTTCTTTATCCAGACGATCGTCGTGAAGGCTACGAGGACGGGCGGCTTCGGCTTGTATACGAAGCAGTTCCCATTGCCATGCTGGTGGAGCAGGCCGGTGGTTCTGCATCAACCGGGCGCTCGCGCATTCTCGATCTGGTACCCGGCGATATTCATCAAAGAACACCGTTTGTCTTTGGTTCCAACAACGAGGTCGCGGTGGTTGAGCGGTTGTACAATGCTCCGACTTCAGAAGAAGTCAGCCCATTGTTTAGTGAACGTGGCTTGTTTCGCGCATAGTTTGAAAGTCTGAATTATCATGTCAGTTAAACATCCCATTATCTCGATCACCGGGTCTTCCGGCGCTGGTACATCATCTGTCAAACGAACGTTTGATCAGATTTTCCGCCGCGAGGGGTTCAATGCAGTTTCGATCGAGGGTGATGCCTTTCATTTCTATAATCGTGTGGACATGAAAAAGGAAATGGCTGCCCAGGAAAAAAAGGGCAACAAAAACTTCAGCCATTTTGGACCCGATGCCAATCTTCTGGCCGAACTTGCCAATACATTTGAGACCTATGGCAAAACCGGTACGGGCCTTACCCGCCATTATATTCATGACGATGAAGAAGCCGAACTTTATGGAATGTCTCCTGGTGAGTTTTCTGAATGGGAACAGTTTCCGGAAGGGACGGATCTTCTGTTTTACGAAGGTCTGCACGGCGCATTTGTCCATGGCGGCATCAATGTGGCGCAGCATGCGGACCTTCGTGTTGGCGTGGTGCCGGTGATCAATCTTGAGTGGATCCAGAAGATCCACCGCGACAAGGCCGAGCGTGGGTACTCAACCGAAGCTGTGATGGATGTGATCCTGCGCCGTATGCCGGACTATACCCGCTATATCATTCCACAGTTTTCCCAGACCAATATCAACTTCCAGCGTGTGCCGATTGTTGATACTTCGGATCCGTTTATCGCCCGCTGGATACCGACAGCGGACGAGTCCATGGTGGTCATTCGTTTTGCACGTCCCCAGGGCATAGATTTCCCCTACCTCAAGTCGATGATCCACGACAGTTTCATGTCGCGGGCCAACTCCATCGTTGTGCCGGGCGGCAAGTTCGAACTGGCAATGCAGCTCATTTTCACGCCCATGATTCAGCAGTTGATGGACAAAAAACGCCGGGCAGGCGGTTAACTCGGAGAAAACCATGACCATTCATAATCCCGATTTGGCCAATGACAACCATGTCGCGCCGACCAGAGAAATGGCCAACGCTATTCGCGCGCTTTCGATGGACGCGGTGCAGGCGGCGAAGTCGGGCCATCCGGGCATGCCGATGGGCATGGCTGACGTGGCAACGGTATTGTTTTCGCAGTTTTTGAAGTTTGATGCCTCCGCGCCCGACTGGGCGGACCGGGACCGGTTTATTCTTTCAGCCGGCCATGGCTCGATGCTGATCTATTCTCTGCTGCATCTTTCCGGCTATCCGGATATGACCATCGATGAACTGCGTAACTTTCGGCAGATGGGTGCAAAGACCGCAGGCCACCCGGAATATGGCCATGCGGACGGAATTGAGATGACCACCGGACCGCTCGGGCAGGGGATTACCTCATCGGTTGGCTTTGCACTGGCAGAACGCATGATGGCGGCACGCTTTGGTTCTGATCTGGTCGATCACTATACCTATGTGATTGCCGGAGATGGCTGCCTTATGGAGGGCATTTCCCACGAAGCCATCGACATGGCCGGAAATTTGAAGCTCAACAAGCTGATTGTTCTTTGGGATGACAATTCGATCTCGATTGATGGCGATACTGCAATTGCCACCTCCACGGACCAGATTGCCCGTTTTAAGGCTTGCTGTTGGAATACAATTGAAATTGATGGCCACGATTTGACGGCCATTTCGGCTGCGCTCGCAACGGCCAGGGAAAGTGACAAGCCGACCCTGGTCGCGTGCAAAACCATCATTGGATATGGATCACCCAACAAACAGGGCACCGCCTCGACCCACGGTGCGCCATTGGGTGATGAAGAAATAGCCGCTACCAGAGCGGCACTTGGTTGGTCTGCCAAACCGTTTGAAATTCCTGCCGATATCGCAGGGGTGTGGCATTCGGTTGGTTTTCGCGGGGCGGCAGACCGAGCTCTTTGGGAGGAGCGGCTTGCTGCTTCCCCAAAGAGCGCTGAATTCAGTGCCGCAATGGCGGGTGAGCTTCCGGCCAATTTTGATAACGTCATTGACGGCATCAAAAAGAGCTATTCGGAGGAAGCGCCAAAACTTGCGACCCGTATTTCTTCGCAAAAAACGCTTGAGGTACTTAATTCAGCCTGCCCGACAGTGATTTCAGGCTCTGCTGATCTGACCGGTTCCAACGGTACAAAAACCAGCACCTACCGGGCCGTATCAGCCAACAGTTACGATGGCAATTATATCCACTACGGCGTGCGCGAGCATGCGATGGCTGCTGTGATGAATGGCATTTCACTGCATGGCGGCTTCAAACCCTATTCCGGTACATTCCTGGCATTTGCCGATTACAGTCGCGGTGCCATTCGTCTGGGTGCCTTGATGGGCGTTCCTGTAACCCATGTGATGACCCATGATTCCATTGGCCTTGGCGAGGATGGTCCGACCCATCAGCCGGTTGAGCATGTGGCAAGTCTTCGGGCCATTCCAAATCTCAATGTGTTTCGTCCATGCGATCCGGTTGAGGTCGCTGAATCCTGGGCGCTGGCAATGAAATCTAAATCGACGCCATCAGTGCTTTGCCTTACCCGTCAGGGTCTGGCAACGGTGCGCACAAGCCACACCAGCGATAACCTCACCGCAAAAGGCGCCTATGTCCTGGTGATTGTGAAGGCGAACGCGATGTGACGCTGGTGGCCACCGGCTCGGAAGTTGAAATTGCAGTCGAGGCTGGAGAGAAACTTGCCGCAGAAGGTATCAGGGCCGCAGTTGTTTCTATGCCATGCTGGGAGTTGTTTGCCGAACAAAGCAGCGAATATCAGGACAGTGTTCTTGGTACTGCACCCATGGTTGCAGTTGAGGCTGCCATCCGCATGGGCTGGGACCAGTGGATTGGTCGCAAGGGTGCCTTTGTTGGCATGACTGGCTTTGGCGCATCGGCACCGG
>QIIJ01000389.1 GCA_003232595.1 Aurantimonadaceae bacterium
AAGACAGTGTGGGGTGCGGAAGGATCTTGTTTTTTGAGAACACGGATGATCTTTTCAAGCTCCGCCATCAACTCGCTCTTGTTCTGCAAACGACCGGCTGTATCCATGATCATCACATCACAGCCATCATCCCTGGCTATCTGCCAGGCATCAAACGCAAGGCCTGATGAATCACTGCCAAGGGATCGTGAAATTACCGGTGCGTTGGTTCGATCTCCCCAGATTTTGAGTTGTTCAATGGCTGCTGCCCGAAATGTATCCCCGGCAACCAGCATGCTTGAATAGCCGCCATCATGGAGTTTTTGAGACAATTTGCCTATCGTTGTTGTTTTGCCCGAGCCGTTGACGCCAACAACCAGAATCACATGGGGTTTATGGTCAAGATCAAGTTCGAGCGGTTTGGCAACGGATGATAATACTGCTTCGATTTCTTCTGCCATGATGCTTCGAACATCTTCGTCGGTAACATTTTTGCCCATTCTTTGTTTCGCCAGCGTGTCGACTATATTCGTAGCCGTATCAAAGCCGAGGTCGGCTTGAAGCAGGATGTCCTCAAGGTCCTGCAGGGCAGCGTCATCAAGTTTTTTCTTCGTAAAGACCGCAGCTATATTCTCGTTTAGCTGGCTGGAGGTTCTCGACAGGCCCTGGGACAGGCGTTTGAACCAGGATTTGTTCTCTTCGACTGCCGGCGCATTATCATCCGTGGAAAAATCGACAGATTTAGTGGTTATGTGAATGCCAGGTTTTTCAGGTTTGTTGAGCGGTACAACATTGGGTGGAGGCAAGTCGGAACCCGCGACCACCATTTGCGGGTTTTCTGAATTAAGCGTTTCAGATGGTGCATGTCCGGTGGTGTCGCCTGCTTGAATAACTTCTTTCTGATCAAAAAAACTGCTTTCAGTCACTGAAACTGGTTCGGACTCATCGGATTTCTCCGCCGCGTCCAAATTACCTGTACTAACTTTGTCTGTATCGTCACGGAAAGTATCGCGAGTAGCAGGTTTTTTCTGATCATCGATAATTTCTGCGACCACATCAGCTGTATCCTTTGCAGCTGCCTTTTCGGGGTCCTTCTGTAAAGAGACGTGAGTTGCCTCATCTTTGCCGCTGTCATGACCGGATGCCGTACTTTGTTTCGGTGGAGAATCGATTTTTTCCTTGATGAACTGAATTTTGTCAACATTAGTGTCTGATGACGTTTCAGCTTCTGTCGGCAAGGAATTGTCATCATCCGGACCGGATGAGGGTTCCGGTTCTAATTGTTCAGTTGATAGCGGATGGGCAATGGCTTCAGTCTCAATTGAAGCCTCTTCCTGCTTCTTGCGCCCGAAGCTGAAAATACGCTTGAAGAACCCCGGCTTCTTCATGGGCTTGGTTCCACATCAACCGCGGCTGAAGCAACCGTATCAATGGAAATTATCTTGTCTACCTTAACAGGCTCTGTCAGCAAAGATTTAGCATTGTGCCCGTCAATGACAACATCCACAATTTCTCCAATCTCTCCTGCAACACCTTCAACGGGTGTAAACTGCTGGGTTCTTGCAAACCCGGCCCGTTCAACCAGCACTGATGCTGATTGTCCCCTGCAACGCTCAAGATGAGCCAGATAGGCACTGTCGCCATGTCTTCTCAGCAGGCCTGCACGTTTTGATGAGTTTCCGTTCCAGTTGCGGCATTCTTGCAGCCGGTGTGTTTGGGCGTGGCGAAAAAGGAAAAATATGCAAATATGTAAGCCCGCACTCATCAATCAGCCGCAGGGTATTTTCAAACATCCGGCTGTTTTCTGTTGGAAAGCCGGCAATAAGATCTGCACCGAATACCATATCCGAACGCAGATCGCAGATCCGCTGACAAAACTCGATTGTATCTTCACGCAGGTGCCGCCGCTTCATGCGTTTTAATATCAGATTATCGCCCGATTGAATCGACAAATGTAAATGAGGCATCAACCTCGGCTGGTGGGTGATAGCCTCCAAAAGCGGCTCGTCAACCTCGATTGAATCAATCGACGACAACCGCAACCGTGGCAGGTCGGGCACCCTGTCCAGTATTGCAAGCACAAGTTTTCCAAGCGTTGCCCTGCCGGGAAGGTCGGCACCATAAGACGTGATATCAACACCGGTTATCACAACTTCCCGGTGACCGTGATCCACGAGGCGTCGAACCTGATCGACCACATTGCCCATGGGAACCGATCTGGAATTCCCTCTGCCAAACGGGATGATGCAGAATGTACAGCGATGATCACAACCATTCTGAATCTGCACAAAGGCTCGTACCCGCCCATCGATACTGTCAACCATATGGCCTGCGGTCTCGCGAACGCTCATGATATCGTTGACCCGTATTTTTTCAGAATCATTAACGCCGAAATCGGGCAGGGCGCGGTAGTTATGGGCATGAAGTTTTTCTTCATTGCCCAGCACCAGATCAACCTCTGCCATATTACCAAATCCGGCTGGGTCTGTTTGTGCCGCACAGCCGCTAACAATTATCCGGGCACCAGGGTTATTTCTTCGCGCACTGCGAATAGACTGTTTTGCCTGGCGCACCGCCTCAGAAGTAACAGCACAGGTATTAACCAGCACCACACCACCGGCCAGGTCACCAAGTCCGGCTCGTCCTGCCTGTTGCATCATGACTTCGGATTCATAGGCATTCAGCCGACAGCCGAATGTCTGAACATTAATATTCTTTGAAACCGGGTCGCTCATGAAGCCGCAGCACTTTTTGTCCATGCGCCGTTCTGCGGATCAAGCATACCGGCAAATTCATATTCAACCGGTCCGCTCATCAATACAGAATTGTCTTTTCGCCACTCAATCTGCAGATCACCGCCCGGGGTGGTCACAGCAACATTCCTGCCCGTCCGTCCGGTTCGCACTGCATTTACCACGGTCGCACAGGCACCCGAGCCGCAAGCACTCGTGATGCCAGCGCCCCGCTCCCAGGTTCGAATAGTCACGGTCCTGTCCGATGTAACCCGGGCAATCGTAATATTGGCCCGATCAGGAAAAATCGGATGGTTCTCCAGCAAGGGCCCAAAACGGTCCAGCTCATAGGACCACACATCATCTTCTACCCAGAATACCGCATGGGGATTACCGATATTGGTAACGGAAGGTGTATGCAGCACCGGATTGTCGATCGGCCCGACCTGTAATTCAATTGTCCGAGTATCAGCAAACTCCTCAGCCAGTGGAATATCTTCCCAATCAAACCGCGGAATACCCATATTCACACTTATTGAGCTGTCGTCCTGATGCCAGGCCTCAACAATCCCGCCGTCAGTTTCAAACAGATAAGCATCCTTTGCCAGCTCCCTTTGCAGCCAGGAAACAACACACCGTGTACCATTACCGCAGGATTCCGCATCACTTCCATCTGAATTCAAAATATGGATGAATGCATCGGCGCGGCTATTGTTCGGTGTATGGAGAGCCATGATCTGGTCAAAAGAGGTTTCAGGGTCATCGGCCAGAGCCAAAGCGGCACGAGGCTGAATTCTATCCGCACGCCCGCGCATATCCGCAACGATTATCTCATTGCCAAGCCCGTTCATTTTTACAAAGTTGATCTGGTTCTCGGTCATGGGATTGAAGGTGATTAGCCCGGCTGTTTGTCATCTTTGCCCTATATGGCGTATCAGATGTAAAATTACCAGCGCGTCGCGACTACATTGGATTTCAACAGAAATTGAATGCTATTTCAGATATCAGCATTCGGGCGGTTGTTATTTCTGCAACCGGCGACAAATATCATCCAGCTGTTCCAGTGATTTATAGGCGATACGAATGTCTCCGGCACCATTTGGCTTGTAGGATATCGCGACTTTCAGACCCAGCAAGTCTCCCAGACTGCGTTCAAGTGCCAAAGTGTCTGCATCTTTTTCTACCGGGCCAGACAGCTTTTTTTGGATGGTATTTGCATCACTTGCCGGTTGCATCAGCGCTTCAACCTGCCGAACAGACAGCCCGTCCCTGACAATCCTGTTTGCCAGTTCTTCGGAATTTTCAGACGTAACCAACGCACGTGCGTGACCGGCCGACAGACTGCCGGCCGACACCATTGCCCGCACACTTTCAGGGAGCTTAAGAAGCCGCAATGTATTTGCCACGTGACTGCGACTCTTGCCGATTATCCGCGCCAGATCGGCCTGCGAATAGGTATATTCCTCAATGAGTTGGCTATAGCCAAGCGCCTCTTCAATCGCATTGAGATCAGCCCTTTGAACGTTTTCAACAATCGCAATTTCAAGCGCCTGGCGATCCTCCACCTCTCGAACCAATATCGGTATTTGATGAAGCCCTGCCAGTTGGGCTGCCCGCCAGCGACGCTCTCCGGCAATTAATTCATATTTACATTGTTCAGCCCCGGTAATCGGGCGCACCAGAACGGGCTGAACAATACCGTGCTCCCTGATCGAGTTGGACAAATCGCGCAGCTCATCTTCGCCAAAATGTCGGCGTGGATTATTAGGATTTGCCCGTATCAGTTCAACAGCGACATTGTTGTCTGCGTCGGGCGCAACAGTATCAATCGCCACTGGTTTGTCCATTTCACCAATAAGTGCTGCCAAACCCCGACCAAGACGGTTTTTAGAACTTTCATCGGCCATTGCTTGCAATCTCCATTAATTTATTTGTTGGTGGGGCAGAAACTGCGCTGATTATATCGCATACGAATCAATTATGCAGCCCTCAGTATTTTTTCCCGCTGAATAACTTCGGATGCCAGATTTAGATAGGCCTGGCTGCCGGAACAATTTATATCGTACAGCAGCGCAGGCTTTCCATAGGACGGCGCTTCTGACACCCGTACGTTTCGGGGAATAACCGTTTTATATACCGTTTCTCCCATAACATCCCGGACATCGCTGATGACCTGATTTGCCAGGTTGTTCCGCTTGTCATACATGGTTAAAACAATGCCGTGTATGGTTAATCCAGGGTTAATCGAGTTTTGTACCTGCTCAACAGTATCAAGGAGTTGACTAAGCCCCTCAAGTGCAAAAAACTCACACTGCAGCGGTACCAGCACAGCCTGAGCTGCCACCATTGAATTTAGTGTAAGCAGGTTGAGTGATGGCGGGCAGTCGATCAGGATATAGTCGAATCGCATTGTAGAATCTGGCGCATGCGCACTCCGGTCAAATACTTTTTTAAGCCGAAAAGCTCTGTCTGGCAGGTTGGATATTTCCAGCTCAAGCCCCAACAGATCCATCGTTGAAGGGGCTATTTTCAACCGGGGTACTGCTGTTGGGATGCAAACATCTTCCAGGCTGGCATCGCCAGTCAGCAGATCATAGGTTGATTTCTTTCTTTCTTCCCTGGCTATTCCCAATCCTGTGCTGGCGTTTCCTTGCGGGTCAATATCAACCAGCAAAACCTCTTCACCAATAGCCGCCAGGGCGGTGGCAAGATTAATTGCCGTTGTCGTCTTGCCAACCCCTCCTTTTTGATTGGCAATTGTTATGATTCTCGGCTTCGCATTACTCGACATATCTGTTATCCAGCCAGGTTGTTTTGCATGTTGATGCCAGTGGATCAGCTTCGACGTTGAAGGCCTGAAACCTCAAGGACGACAGAATCTTGATTGACAGCACTTTTATGTTCTATCAAATCAAACCGCCATTTGTCATGTGTTTCTTCCAGTTCACGGCAATAATTGCGCCCTTTGTGAAATAAACCGGTGGATCGATTGCCCAACCATGGTTCGCAAAGCTCAAACAGCTCATCTAGAGACATAACCGCCCTTGCACAAACCATCTCCTCGGTGCTGTTGTTGGTTTTGATAAAGTTTTCCGCACGGACGGGAAAAACCTCCGCACACGCACCTGTTTCCCGAATGACCGTTCTTAAAAAGGCACATTTCTTGTTGTTGCTTTCAATCAGGCGCACATTTGCCTCTTGTTTGTCAGCAAGAACAATTGCAAGCACCAAGCCCGGAAACCCGGCACCCGCACCAATATCCGTCCATTGATATTTATCTGGCATAATCGCAATACATTGAAGACTGTCTGCAATATGCCTGGTCCAGAAATCGGCCAAAGTGGAAGAGGAAATTGTCTTTTGTTGCCATCGCAACAATAGCTGATGATAGATATCCAGGCGTTTTAAAGTTTCACGTGAAACACCTAATTGCTGTCGCAACGTGTTCAACCCGCCTGCCTTAGATTTTTGCCACCCAACTTCAAATGGGCTAGTAACAAGGTAAGCGCAGCTGGTGTCATTCCCTCAATCCTCGATGCCTGCCCTAAATTTGCAGGTTTGACATCGCTCAGCTTTAGTTTCAACTCATTGGACAGTCCGGGCAACTCATCATAGGTAAAATAGTCAGGAATAACCAGCAACTCATCACGTCGTACGGC
>QIIJ01000497.1 GCA_003232595.1 Aurantimonadaceae bacterium
AACAGGATGGCAGTGAGAACCAGTGCCATGACCGGATTGGTGGACGATAACCCGGCTAAATCCTGAATTTCCTCAACCGCACCGTCCTTGCGCCGCATCGCCAGAATACAGGCAAAGGCACCTAGCGTCATTGCCATATAAATCACCATATACAGAATTACACCAACAACCCCGCCCTGACTACCGGCCGCAAGACCCACCAGGGCAAAACCCATGTGTCCAATTGATGAATATGCCATCAGTCGTTTTATATTTTTTTGACCAATCGCAGCGAAGGCTCCCAACACCATTGAGGCCAGCGATATAAACACAACAATCTGCTGCCAGTCTGCGGTGATTGGTTCAAATGCACCCATTACCAGCCGCACAAAGAGCGCCATTGCAGCAACCTTGGGTGCAGCGGCAAAAAAGGCCGTCACCGGTGTTGGCGCACCTTCGTAAACATCCGGTGTCCACATATGGAAAGGTACGGCTGATATCTTGAAAGCAATACCTGCAAGCAGAAATACCAGACCAAATATTATACCGAGTGATGCGCCGTTGTTGGTGATCGCTGTGGCGATTTCGGCAAACCCGGTCTGTCCGGTAAATCCGTAAACCAGCGATGCGCCATAGAGCAGCATGCCGGAAGACAAGGCACCCAGAACAAAATATTTAAGGCCCGCTTCTGTCGATTTGACTGAGTCCCGATTGATTGCGGCAATCACATAAAGCGACAGTGATTGAAGCTCCAGTCCCATATAAAGCGCAATCAGATCGGTTGCTGATATCATCAGCATCATACCGGTTGTTGCAAGTATGATGAGAATTGGATATTCAAAACGAGAAAACTTTTCAAGCCGTGCAAACCCTACCGACATCACGATCGCCAGTCCCGAGCCGATCAGCACAACAACTTTCATGAAGCGGGCGAAGGGGTCGAGTATAAAGGCTCCGTAAAATGCATCTCCTTCGCCGGTGAGAAATATCAGCCAGATACCACTGATCACCAGCAAGGCAACAGACAGGCCAGTTACAAGTCTGGTGGAATTGCCTTTGGCAAAGGTACCAACCATCAACAGCACCATTGCTCCGACAGCAAGCCACAACTCAGGATAGGCGAGAGCCAGATTGGGAATGACGGTTACAGGCTGCATGGGGTCTGTCTTTCAAGTTTCATCATTTGGCCGCCGCCTCTGTCGCGACTTTCAGAGCGTCCTGATAATTGTTCACCAGCGCTTCCACCGAAGCTTCGGTGACATCGAATACAAATGTTGGATAGATGCCGTAGAGAATAACCAACACCACCAAAGGGTAGAGAATTGCCTTTTCCCGCAGGTTCAAATCCATAATATCGCGCAGGCTTTCCTTCTCCATTGAACCAAAAACCACCCGCCGATAAAGCCACAGCGCATAGGCGGCGGAAAGGATCACACCGATTGTGGCAAAAATCGCTACCCAGGTATTGGCGATAAACGCGCCCAGAATTGTCATGAATTCACCGACAAAACCGGATGTGCCCGGAAGACCGACATTGGCAAGGGTAAATATCAGGAACACAACGGCATAATTCGGCATTCGGTTGACCAGCCCGCCATAGGCGGCAATTTCGCGGGTGTGCATGCGGTCATAGATCACTCCGACACATAAAAACAATGCAGCTGATATCAGCCCGTGGGACAGCATCTGGAATATACCGCCCTGCACTCCTTGCATGTTCATGGTGAATATACCCATGGTCACATAGCCCATGTGAGCCACAGAAGAATAAGCTATCAGTTTCTTCATATCCTCCTGCATCAGCGCCACAAGCGATGTGTAAATTATGGCTATGATTGAAAGCGTATAAACAAACGGTGCAAAATCATCACTTGCCAACGGGAACATCGGCAGTGAAAAGCGCAGGAAACCGTAACCACCCATTTTTAACAGAATTGCTGCAAGCAGAACGGAACCGGCGGTGGGCGCTTCCACATGGGCATCAGGCAACCAGGTATGGACCGGCCACATCGGCAGTTTGACTGCAAAGGACGCAAAAAACGCCAGCCACAGCCATGTCTGCATACCTGCCGGAAAGTCATGCTCAAGCAGTTTGGGAATTTCGGTCGTTCCCGCATCCCAGTACATCGCCATGATGGCAAGCAGCATCAGCACCGAACCGACAAGGGTGTATAGAAAGAATTTGAACGAGGCATAGACCCGGCGCTTGCCGCCCCAAACCCCGATTATCAGGAACATCGGAATGAGACCTGCCTCGAAGAACACGTAAAACAGCACGATGTCGAGGGTCGAAAACACCCCGATCATCAGTGTTTCCAGCACGAGAAACGCAATCATGTATTCGCGCACCCGTTTCTGGATCGATTCCCAACTTGCAAGAATGGCAAAAGGCATCAAAAACGTGGTGAGGATGATAAACAGCATCGAAATGCCATCAACACCGAGATAGTAGGATATACCGCCAAGCCAGTCGGCTTTTTCCACCATCTGGAAACCTGGATTGGAGTTGTCAAACCTGATCCAGATAAAGATCGATACAAAGAATGTCAGCAGTGTTGTCCACAGGGCAACATTGCGCACATTGCGGCGGGCGATTTCGCTGTCTTCATAGATAAGCAGAATAATCGCTGCCCCCACCAGTGGCAGGAAAATGACGATGGAAAGTATCGGCCAGTCGCCCATCAACGTGCCCCTCCAAACATCATCCAGGTGGTCAGAGCTGCTGCGCCAATCAACATCGCAAAGGCATAGTGATAGAGATAGCCGGATTGTAATTTGACGACCTTGTTGGTGATATCCAGCACCCGTGCAGAAATGCCATCCGGTCCGAACCCGTCGATCATCCAGCCGTCGCCTTTCTTCCAAAGGAAGTGCCCAAGCCATTTGGACGGGCGTACAAACAGAAAATCATAAATCTCGTCAAAGTACCATTTGTTGAGCAGGAATTTGTAGAGGCCGTTGTGTTGTTTTGCCAATTCGCCAGGAATTTGGGGAGAGCGGATATAAAACAGCCATGCGGTAACAAAACCTGCCAGCATCATTATGAAGGGAGAAATTTTGACCAGCCAGGGAACCTGATAATATTGCTGCAAAATATTATTTCCCTCACCTGTAAATAGAGCACCCTTCCAAAAACCATCGTATCCGTCACCAATAAAGCTGGTTTTGAATAGAAGCCCGGCCAGCAATGCACCCGCGGCCAGCACATAGAGTGGCACCATCATCACATTGGGGCTGTCATGAATATGGGCCATAACATCGGCAGGCGCGCGCTCGCGTCCGTGGAACGTCATGAAGATCAACCGCCATGAATAGAAGCTGGTGAAAAGGGCTGCGATCACAGTCATGGCAAAGGCATAACCGGCCATCGAATTTGTGCCCACGTAAAGGCTTTCAATGATCGCATCCTTGGAGAAGAACCCGGCGGTACCAATCACGGTGCCTGGAATTCCAAGACCGGTCAGGGCCACAGTGCCAATTATCATCATCCAGTAGGTTTTGGGAATATGCCTGCGCAATCCGCCCATGCGCCGCATGTCCTGTTCGTCCGATACTGCATGAATAACTGAACCCGCACCAAGAAACAGCAGAGCCTTGAAGAAGGCATGGGTGAAGAGGTGAAAAATCGCTGCCCCATAGGCCCCAACGCCAAGGGCGGCAAACATATATCCAAGCTGCGAACAGGTTGAATAGGCAATGACCCGTTTGATATCATTTTGCACAAGACCAACGGTCGCTGCAAAAAATGCTGTAGTTGCCCCAACGAATGTCACCACCGTCAACGTGGTCTGGGAAAGTTCAAACAATGGCGACATGCGCGCAACAAGAAACACCCCTGCAGTCACCATGGTTGCTGCATGAATAAGAGCAGAAACAGGCGTTGGTCCTTCCATTGCATCCGGTAACCAGGTGTGCAGCAGAAACTGTGCCGACTTGCCCATCGCGCCCATAAAAAGCAGCAGGGTAATAACGGTAATCGCCGATGCCCGGTCAAGAGCATAACCGGCAAATTCCATCACCGGTGGCAGATTTTCACCACCCTTGTCGGCCCCAAAACTTGCGGCATTGGCAAAGATTGTTTCCAGATTGATCGAACTGAAGACAACAAATACGCCAAAAATACCAAGGGCAAAGCCAAAATCGCCAATCCGGTTGACTATAAATGCCTTGATTGCAGCCGCATTGGCCGCCGGCTTTTTATACCAGAAGCCGATCAGCAGGTAAGAGGCAAG
>QIIJ01000502.1 GCA_003232595.1 Aurantimonadaceae bacterium
AATCATTCAGCCGTGGATGGAAAGCCACTCAATCCAACGTCGAAACCATCCTGCGGGCACGCCGCCAGCGCATACAGCATTTTAGGGCCAATAGGACCCCAATATGCTGCAATTATTACTGAACGTCAGCCAGTTGACGGGTTGTCACCATGGTTCAGTAGATAGGTGTTCTTATTTTATTTCAGCTATATGGAATAGTGTCGCCCCAAAACATGTGTGACTGCGACGGCAATAAGTACCAAAAGCTGTCATTGGCTAATCACTCGGCGAATAGCTGGTTCGAGCCCACTTTACCGTGCCCGAGGCGTCGCAAATTGAACATTTCAAGATGTGGTCATCGACTTTAATCTCTTTCAAACGGCTTACAGTTGATGTCGAAATGCGAACTTGAAAATATTTTTCGTTGTGATGGATGAATCTGCTACATGATTGATTGTCATGAGGGTAACCGGTGAGAATCCAAATTTGAATTCCGATGTTAGTATAAAAATACCTAATACTATTCGGCGCGGTGTTATAGCTATTTTGATCGCTATTGCATTGTTTGCAATTGCTGTGCTTTTTATTACATCACTAACTTATTTCCGTTCGATTGAGATTGAAGAAGCGAAAAGTCGTTTGTCCCTGTACGGGCGCTCACTGAATAGCACACTTGAGCAATTCCAGTATCTATCTGCCATCCATTTTAGTGCGCTATCCAATTGTTATTTCCGCCTATACAGATAGCTCTAATGATTTGCTTAACAGACAACTTGCAAATTTTTCTAGAGAAGCGGGATTGGAAGCAATTTATTTAATGGACAAAACCGGATTGGTTTTAGCCTCATCAAATTTCGATACACAGCAGTCATTTATTGGGAAAAACTATGGTTTCCGGCCTTACTTCAACATTGCTCTGTCTGGAAAACGTGGAGAATTTTTTGGAGTAGGCGCCACAACCGGGCGCCCTGGTTATTTCATTTCTGAACCCGTATATGACCATTTGGGAAATGTATCCAGCGTAATCGCAATCAAACTTGATGTACGCAATTTGCAAAAATCCTGGGAACAAGGCAGTGAGCGCGTTTTTGTATCGAATAGAGATGGAGTGATTGTTTTATCATCCAACCCCACTTGGCTTTATAAAACCCTTTCACCGCTTACAGAAAAACAAATGGCGGAAATAGCCAGCAATAGGCAATTTGGCGGCAAACCACTTTCCACTTTTGCGTGGGAAAAGATAGGGAAAACTGCTGTATCTATTGAAGATAATAAGTTCATTTACGTGTCTGCGCCTGCCAAGCGTCTTGGTTGGCAGGTACATTACCTTTTGAGTGAGCGACGAATATTTGAGCGAGCAACGCTCACAACTTTTATTTTTGGTGGCGCTCTATCTGCCTTGTTAGCTTTTGCAACATTTCTGAGATCAACCCGCATTAAGGCGGCGTTGCTGGCATCTCAAGCAGACAGGACACAGTTAAGTGCCACGAACACTGAATTAAAAAATGCTCAGGAAGAACTTTCTCGTACCAGCAAGCTTGCCGCACTGGGTCAGTTATCAGCCTCGGTTACCCATGAACTAGGACAACCGATATCAGCGATGCGAAATTATCTGGCTGCAGCCAAACTGGACAAGGAAATGGAATCGAGGAATGTATGGGAAAAATTGAATATGCTTGTCGACCGCATGGAAAACATCACTAAACAACTGCGATTCTTCACTAAGCCAGGCGATGAAAAACTCGAAAATGTATCTTTTCGAAACGTGTTTACCGATGTGATGGCTTTGGTGGAACATGATATTCGTGCGGCAAACATCGATTTCGAAACAGACATCTGTAGTTCGTCAGTGTTAGTTCGCGGCAACCGGCTACGCCTTGAGCAAGTACTGGTAAATTTGATCAAAAATGCTTTGGCTGCAATGAGTTCAATTGAAGGTGCAGTATTGTCGATTGTCATACGAGAGGAAAACAATCGAGCACTTATTAGCGTGCAGGATACCGGTATCGGATTTGGAGATCGTAAATTGGTGCAATTGCAAGAACCATTCTACACCACCCAGGCATCAGGTGATGGCATGGGGCTCGGTCTGTCTATTTCGGCGGCAATTATTGAGGAACATGGCGGCGAGTTAATTGCAGAAAATCTCAAAAATGGGGGCGCGCGGTTCATTGTTTCCCTTCCCTTGTCAAGCAACGTCGGGTAACCATGGTTGAGAAATTCAAAGTACTGGTCGTTGATGACGACCCGGAAATGCGCGATTCGCTTGCTCACCTGTTGGGGAGTGGTGGTTTTGAAGTTCAAACTTTGCCCCGGGCCGATCGTGTGCTCAATCTTCTCGAATCCCGGCATATCGATGTTATCTTAAGTGATGTTCGCATGCCCGGCATGACCGGCATGGATCTGTTGAGCACTTTGAAGGGTAAAACTTCCATACCCTTAGTGCTGATGTCTGCTCACGGGGATATTTCAATGGCCGTGAATGCCATTCAAAACGGCGCATATAGCTTTCTGGAAAAACCTTTTGACCCACGAAGAATGTTAAAACTTCTGGGTAATGCGGCGCAGCTCAACCGTCTTTCACTGAACACAGAACGATTGAAAGCCAGACTGTTGGAGCTTTCAGGCCTGGATCGGATGTTGTTGGGCAACGCTGAAAGCATCAAGACACTTCGTCAGGAAATTCTTGATCTGAGTAGTAGCGCTGCAAATGTAATGTTACTCGGTGAAACGGGCACAGGCAAAGAACTGGTAGCGCGTGCCCTGCATGATTTGGGGCCTCGCTCAGCCGAGCCCTTTGTCCCTGTCAACTGTGCCGCCATACCTGTAACCCGGTTTGAAGAGACATTGATGGGCACAAAGGGTGGGCAGGAAGGCCTGCTGGATAAGGCGGATGGCGGAACGCTCTTTTTAGATGAACTTGAAATCATGCCGCTAAAAGTTCAGGCAAAACTACTTCGGGTCATTGAAACCAAACAGTTTACGCCTCTTGGTTCAAATGAGGTGCGCCAATCGGATTTTCGTATTGTATCGGCGGGGCACGACGGCCTGAAAAGCGATCTAGAGGCAGGTTTTTTCAGGCAGGATCTGTATTTTCGTCTCAACACCATTGTCCTCTTACTACCGGCATTACGTGAACGACGCGAAGACATTCCCCTGCTCTATGCGAATTTCCTAAACCAATTTGCCACCACCTACGAAATTTCGCCCCCCGAAATTACTTCAGATGATCTTGCCGTCCTGATGGCGCATGGCTGGCCGGGAAATGTTAGAGAACTGCGCAGTGTTAGTGAGCGACGCATACTTGCCGCCCGTCGTGGTGGTGGGTCAGCCGGCTTGGCTTTACAAAAGGATGGCGATTTCGATGATGTGCCGGAAAATCTGCGGAGTGCTGTTGCGGGCTTTGAATGTCAGCTTATTTCAAAAGCTTTGAAAACCCATCAAGGTAAAATGGATGCTGTCGCAGAAGCCCTGGGGATCGGCCGCAGAACACTAAACGAAAAAATTGTCAAACTTGGTTTGAATAAAGACGAAGCGCTTAAAAACTAAACCATCGATATTGCCCTGCGAAAATCCGCAGGGCCTGGTGGCAAAACTGCATCTTTCTTCATAGAAAAAACAGTTACAGCTTCCCTATGATAGTGGAATTGCTGTGGGAGCAGCATTCAACACGGAGGAATTGTCGATGAAAATATTATCCGCTCTTGCTGCTGGCGCCATCTTCGCGTTTTCTGCAGGTTTCGCGCAGGCTCAATCAAAAGATTACGTATTGAACACTGCCTCAACTGGCGGAACCTACCACCCGGTAGGAACTGCAATATCAACACTTTCAAAAATTAAACTGCTGCCAAAGAAAAAATTCAGTCTGACAGCGGTGAACTCCGCCGGTTCGGGCGCGAATGTGCAGGCACTTGGTGCCGGAACAGCTGACTTTGCCATTATTCAGGGCCTGTTTGGCTCCTATGCGGCAACGGGAACTGGCCCCATTTCCGCACCACAAAAAAATATACGCTCTATCACAATGCTCTGGCAAAATGTTGAGCAATTTGTGCTTGCAAATGACAAAGTCAAAACGGGCACCGTGGACGACCTCAAAGGTCTCACCGGCATGTCCATGGCTATGGGCAAGCAAAATTCCGGAACAATCGGTTCCAACACCGTGCTGCTGGCCGGACTTGGCGTTGATATCAGCAAAGACTATAAACTTGTTTACGCAGGCTATGGCCCATCCGCAGACGCACTGGCCAATGGTCAGGCTGTTGGTGCAGGCCTTCCATCCGGCCCGCCAACCGGAGCGATAACCAAACTTATGGCAGCAAACGCAGGTAAATTTACTATTCTTGATATCACCCCTGAACAAAGTAAGGCAATGGACGGCGGTCGTAATCTTTGGGTACCTTACACCATTGCTGCAGGCACTTACCCCGGTCAGAAGAAAGACATTAATACTATTGCTCAACCCAATTTTCTAGCGGTTAACGCAAGCGTTGATGAAGAACATGTCTATCTGCTGACAAAGGTAATGTATGAAAACCTAGGTTTCCTGACGGCTATTCATCCAGCTACAAAAGCAATGGCTGTTGAAAAAGCCATGGCTGGCCTGCCTGTGCCGCTTCACCCGGGTGCAGCGCGTTACTATAAAGAAATCGGCCTTAAAGTACCGGCTGAATTGATGGCTAAATAATCCCTACGAGATGGAACAACTACTAAAGCCTGTCTCCCAAAAGTGGGAACCGGTTTTGGGAAAAAAGACATGCGAAAACAAAGATCTAAAGCAGTGGCGCGAATCAGAATGAATCCAATATTTGCACCCCGTTGCCGCAACTTAAATTGAGAATGAACCAGGCAACAACCGGGACTCAAATGTCAAATTCATTCCACCAGGAGCGAAAGAATTCTTCTTTCGCTCCTTTTTTATGCAAAAATGGTGATACTTATGCCAGGTAGTTCCAAAACAGAGATCCTAAATACAGAACCCGAAATACCTGAAAACGGGCCTTCTGCCACGGATACTGCCGGAGTTTCACCAGAAAGCACTAGCCGTGATCACTGGCTTTCTTTGGTGGCTTTGCAAGGGGGGCTGATTGAACGGTTTGTCGTTATTATTGCTGTTTGTTTTGGTATTTGGCACATTCTCACAAATATCTATTTAGTCGAACCTGGTCTTTGGCAAAACGCCATTCATTTCGCTGGCTTTGCTTTTCTTGCCTCTATCATGTTCAGCCCGTTTGGAAAAAATGCCAATTCAAAATTCGCAATTACCTTTGACGTTGCCTATGGACTGCTAATTGCAGCTGCTGCGTTTTGGGTTGCTGGGGCGGAGTCCGGAATCTATGAACGCTCCTTAGCAGTGACCGGCCAGCCATGGCAATTCACGGTAGTTGATTGGGCTGCCGGTCTGCTGCTTATCTTTGCAGCTTTGGATTTGTCGCGCCGGGTATCAGGCTGGGTGATTCCAATATTGATTATCCTGTCATTATCCTATGTACTTTTTCTGGGCTCTTATCTGCCTGGCGTCTTTCGGGCCGCAAGCCTGCCGATCAATGACATACTGTTCCGCACCCTTTATAATGATGAGGGTATGTTTGGCATTCTGGCTAGTATCTCCTCGACCAACATTACGTTGTTTATGATTTTTGGTGGGTTTCTGGTTGCCTCTGGAGCTAGCGATTTTGTTATTGAAATTTCAAAAGTGGTGGCAGGTCGTATTCGTGGTGGGGCGGCTTTCGTCGCGGTAATTTCTTCTGCCCTGACTGGAACCATCAGCGGATCAGCAATAGCCAACACAGCCTCCACCGGCGTAATAACCATTCCTTTGATGAAGTCGAATGGCTTTCGCGCAAAATTTGCCGCAGGAGTTGAAGCGGCAGCTTCAACAGGTGGACAACTTATGCCTCCCATCATGGGAGCCGGCGCATTTGTCATGGCAAGCTACACATCAATTCCCTACGCCACAATTGTATCTGCCTCCATCGTGCCGGCCATTTTGTATTTCTTGTCCGTGGCGTTTATCGTGCGCATTGAAGCGGTTAAATATCAGGTGGGAGAGAACCTGAACTTACAAGTGGACTATGGAAAGCTTATTTCGGGCGGCTTGACCTTTGTGCTGCCGCTAACAGTTATGATTTGGCTTTTAATGACAGGCGTGACACCAAGTTATGCCGCGTCCTGGGCAATCGCAGCTCTGATTGTGGTGTCATGGTCAACGTCCATCGTCGCAAAGCTTATCAAAAACAGAGCCTTTAAGCCCATTTTTATGGGGCCACCGAAAATCACCGAAGCATTGTTGATTGGAATTAAATCTTCGATCATGACTGGCATCTTACTGGTGGCGATTGGCATTATGGTCACCAGTGGCATCGGAAATGGATTTTCACTGATGATTGCTCAATGGTCTCAAGGGTCCATTGTGGTTGCCATCCTCCTCATTGCTCTGGCGTCTCTTGTTTTGGGAATGGGCCTGCCGGTTACGGCTGCCTATATCATTCTGGCAATTCTGACAGCACCAGCACTTGCAGGAATTCTTGCGGATACGATCATTATCGAACAATTGATTGAAGGCATCAGTGACCCCACTAAATCTGCAATATTTGCTTTGGTGGACAGTCCACACGCAGCAAAAGTTGTAGTCGGTATGGCAAGAGAAGATGCAATTGCGCTTATGGATGCCATGCCATTTGAACTTGCGATTACCATTCGGCCGTTGTTGGTTGACCCGTCGGCGCAAGCAA
>QIIJ01000425.1 GCA_003232595.1 Aurantimonadaceae bacterium
AGCCGGTAATAACCTCATCGAAAATCAGCAGAATGCCATGTTTATCGCATATCTGGCGAAGACGTTTCAAATAGCCTTTTGGCGGCGGCAAAACGCCGGTTGAGCCGGCCAGTGGCTCGACAATAACGGCTGCAATGGTTGAGGGGTCATGCAATGCGGCGATGCGCTCAAGATCGTCGGCAAGCTCAGCGCCATGTTCCGGTTCATTGCGCGAATAAGCATTTTTCTCAAGGTCATGGGTATGGCGCATGTGGTCGACGCCGGTCAAAAGCGTGCCGAACATCTTGCGGTTTGAAACAATGCCACCGACAGAAATGCCACCGAAATTTACGCCATGATAGCCGCGCTCACGTCCAATCAGGCGAAAGCGTTCACCATTGCCTTTGACACGGTGCCAGGCCAGTGCAATTTTCAATGCGGTCTCGACAGATTCAGAACCGGAATTGGTGAAAAAGGCATGGGAGATACCTTCGGGGGCAAGATTTACCAGTCGTGCCGCCAGTTCGAAAGCCTTGGGATGGGGCGTAATCCAGTTCATCTGCCTGTCTGGCTATCGCCTCAACAATTTTCGGGCGGCGGTGACCGGCATTGACGCACCACAGGCCGGAAGTGGCATCCAGCACCTGTTGACCTTCTGATGTAGTATAATGCATGCGGTCGGCAGCAATAAACATGCGCGGCGCCTGCTTGAACTGCCGGTTTGCCGAAAACGGCATCCAGAAGCTCTCAAGCGAATTAGGCTTGGCGACCGGTTGATTTGACATGACCGTTCCTCCCTCGGATTGCCAAAACAATGAAAAGCGAAATTGAATTTTAGCAATTACCTATGCTAAGTGTTCAAATTCACAACATCGGAAGATGATATCAGTGTTGACCAACTGGTCAAGATTTATCTTTCAATCATATAAGCAGCCCACCGGCTCAAATTTTATGTCCGGGAATGAAACCATTCAAAAATCAACCATATCCAGCACAGAGCCTGACATTCAATCCAATAGTTTGAAAGCGGGTATCAGGCAAAAAAAAGAATTGCAGATTCTTGAAGCTGCGGAAAAGGTATTTTCTGAATTTGGCTATCACGGTGCAACCACACAGATGATTGCAGACGGGGCTGGCGTTCCCAAGGCCAATCTCCACTACTACTTTCCCACAAAACTGGTGCTCTACCGGCGTATAATTGATCAGATTTTTTCGATCTGGCTTGATGCGGCGCAATCGTTCGATGAAAACAGCGACCCGGTTCAGGCGCTTTCAAGCTATATTGACAAGAAAATGCAGATCTCTCGCAGTCATCCGCACGGTTCACGAATATGGGCTAACGAAATTATGCAGGGTGCCCCGATTATCCAGGACTATCTGGAAACTACCTTGCGCGAATGGACCAACAGCCGCATCGCAATTATTCAGGGCTGGATTGATCGTGGTTTGATCGATCCTGTCGATCCTCGGCATCTACTATATATGATCTGGTCTGTTACTCAGCATTACGCGGATTTTGCCCATCAAATCGATACGTTGAATGGCGGAAAACCGCTGTCGACCTCGCAATGGGGAAATGCCTGCGAGAATGTTAAAAAGATAATTTTGGCTGGTATCGGTGCGAAGGGTGTTGATATTAAATGACCAACAAAGACGCCGCGCGCGCAGACACACGCATTCAGCGCGAGAAAAAAGCTCGTATTCTTGATGCAGCGCTGCAAACATTCTCCGCCCAAGGGTTTCGAGGGGCAACCCTCGACCAGATCGCCGAGGAGGCGGGTATGTCGAAGCCCAATGTGCTATATTATTTTCGCAGCAAGGAAGATATGCATCGGGCGTTGCTGAATCAGCTCCTGGAAGCCTGGCTTGATCCATTGAGGGATATCAATCCCGAGGGCGACCCATTGCAGGAAATACTGAAATATATCCTGCGCAAGCTCGATATGGCGCGTCAACAACCAAGAGAAAGCCGGTTGTTCGCCAACGAGATTCTTCAAGGTGCTCCACGAATAAACGATGTTTTAATAAGCGCCCTCAAAACACTGGTTGATGAAAAGGCCACCGTAATCCGCGACTGGATCAAAGCGGGAAGAATTGCCGGCTGCGACCCTCACCACTTGATATTTTCGATCTGGGCAACCACCCAGCACTACGCCGATTTCGATACCCAGATAATTGCTGTATTGGGCCCAGATGACGTTGAAAACAGGTTTGATGAGGCCGCAAAATTCCTGACCGGGTTTTATGAACGCAGCTTGAAACCGGTCAACAATTGAGCCTGACATGAACAGATGGCGATAAAACTGCACAATTTTGGACAATGTGTGCGATTTTTCGCATTCACATAGGCAATAACTATTTATATCTGTTCCAATAGTCTTATCGAGCACTGAAAACATGCAAGGTAAGAACGCTGAGTTTTTGCCTGGTTTTATTTAAATGCCGAAAATTATTGTGATGAATACTTGGCCAGCTCCTGGCACTTGCCAGCTTGAAATTTCATGCATAGTTTGCTTTCGAAGTGAGCAAGGGGGACAGGGACATCATGAATCTAATCAACCAACTTGAACTGTTCAAATGCCTGAGTGAACAGGAAGTGATGCGCTACTCTCCCCGGTGCTTCTGGCGGGAGTATCATGAAAACGAATTGGTCATTGATTTTGAGGATGATTCAAAAGACGTTCGTTTCCTCCTGACTGGTCGTGCCAGAGTTATCTTGCGCATTGCTACCGGCAAGGAAATCATTCTTGGCGATATGGGACCAAATGATTTTGTTGGTGAAATCGCGGCAATAGACAATCACGGGCGTGCAGCCAATGTGACTGTGCTGAATACATCTCGCATGTGCGTCATGCCGCAATCGGTCTTTTTAGATATTCTTGCTGAGTCTCCTCAGGTAAGTCTCAACATCATGAAGGTATTGACCTCTCGTATAAGACGGTTGAACACTCGTCTTACAGAGCATTGTTTTCTGCAGGCCAAACACCGGATTTGTGTTGAAATCATGCGGAAATCGCGCCCCCGCGTCGGTCATGAGGGGCAAAGGGTAATTTCGCCGCCGCCACTGCAAAGAGAGATTGCCGAACGGGTTGGCACAAGACGAGAAGTCGTATCCCGCCAGATTTCCGCATTGAGTAAACAAGGCTACGTTGAAAAAACCCCACGGGCCCTGGTAATCAAGAATGTTGCCGCAATCAACACCATAATATCCGAAGGCTGGAGTGAGGATTGATCGCCTATACCGGCGAACCTGCTTTGGTCAATGGGTTAATTCCAACCATGCAGCATGTCCCTTTGTCGGCCAGGTTCGACCGGTGATCGTTTCACCGTTGAAAGACCCTGTGACCGACCTGGCTTTGTCTGAATTGGAAAAAACCTTCCAGTTGGCTGGCACATCATGGTCAATCAGCCCGTTGGCGGTATTGCCATTAAATTTGATCTGATCCTGCCGAGCACCATAATATCCGCGAGGACGCATCATGCCGAGTGACATTTCCGCTTTCAGCGCTTCTCCTTCCAGCGGATATAGACGAAGATTAACAACAGAAGAAGAACGGGGAAACGGCGAGCGGTAAATATGGGTCATCGGATGACCCTCTGCTGCGACAACAAATTCGTAGGTCGCACCGCGCGATGCTTCAAAGGGCCCCCACATGCCATCTTCACCAATGGTTTTTTCAAGAACAGCACTGCCTTTTCTTTCCCCTGTCGCCGGGTCCGTTTCAAAGACAGTCAATTTTGCATTGACCAGTGGTAAATTTGTCGGCCGGGAATTTTCCCATCCGGAAACCATGCCATTAAGTGTGACGCTGTCAGATTTAATAATGTCTGTTGTTACAGGTTTCCTGCCCGTAACGGCCTCATACATGATCGAGAAAGCATCAGCGGAAAAAGCTGTTTCGCGGTGGTCTGCACCGGCAATTACAATGTTCGTTGCACCTTCAAGTTCCGGCCCATTGTAATTCCCACCAATCGGTTTGCCGACCATGCCGATAAAATCACCCATCGGCTGATTATACAAATCAAACTTGTCAGATCTGATTGTTGTAACCGTCACTCCATCAGGAATTAATTTTCCTGCATTAAGGGACTTCAGAAAACGCCCGGAAGCATTGTACTCGCTGCCCTCGGCAGCGCCGGGAAAGTTAAACACTCCATTGTAAACACAACCGGTCATGACCAACCTGCTGGTTTTATTTGCACCGCCAAAATTTTGCACATAGTTGCGGATTGTGCTGCAACCCCGCGAATTACCGAGCAAAACCACTTTTGTGGACCCGGTTTTCTTCAATACCGTATCAACAAGCCTGGAAAGAGCTATCGCTGCCTCCTTTGTAGTAGACCGGTTTTTCTCTGGTACAGCATTGTCTTCCGGTGCACCTGGATGAGGAATATCAAGCGCAAATATCCTGTCCGACGGATAGTCATTCGATTCAAATCGCCATATCTGAGTGATCCAAAGCGCTGAAGTATCGCTATCACCGTGGACAAAAACCAGGGGAGGGTTGTCTTGCATTGCTGGCGCATAACTCAAAAAAGACATTAGAATCAGAGCTGCGCCGCCAGCGACCATACCAATATGTTTGATAACCATTTCTTTCTCCCAGGTGTTTTTATTGTT
>QIIJ01000128.1 GCA_003232595.1 Aurantimonadaceae bacterium
CCGTACATCCAGCCTACAGTCGCACGTGCAAAAGCAAATATTTTGGTCGTGATACCTGCTGTGTTCATCAGGTGTCCCGCCATAATGAAAAACGGCACAGCAATAAGCGGAAACGAGTTTATCCCGTTGACCATATTATGCAGCACCACAACGCTCGGAAGCCCATCAATCAGGATAAATACCAAAGACGATACCCCCAGAGCCACGGCAACCGGGGCTCCTGCAAACAACAATAGAAACAACAAAACAAAAAGAAGCAGGAGGGCCATAAGCAGATGCTACCAATCAATCAGCAATTTCGTGGAAAGAATGCTCTTCGATTTCTCGCAATACATCGTCTGGAGATTGGCGGATCTTGCGAACAAGCCAGTAAACCGAATAAATTGCCATGGCCGCCAGTGCGACGGCGACACACCAATAAAGAAGGCTTTTCGGGATTTCGACTGAAGCCATCTTGGTTCGTGTTTTCTGCGCTAAAATAACCGCCAACCAGGCCAGATAGCCGTAAAACAACACCGATAATAATTCCATGGCAACAGCAAGCCACTTTCCAACAAACGGCGACAGATACCTGTAAAAGAATTCAAGAAATATATGAGTGCCCTTGCGGGTTACCGATATCGCCCCGAAATAGGCAACAATAATCAAAACATAACGGGCAATTTCCTCAGTCCAAGCCAGACTGTCATTCAGCACGTAGCGGGTAAAAAACTGGAGAAAGACAATCAGCGCCAACCCCCAAAGGGCAATCAGGCCTGGAAGGTCAACGATGCTGAAATCTGTATTATCGGTATCAGTGTCTGCAAATATGATCTCGGAACGCGCACCCTGTGCGCGCTCCTCTTGGTTTTTGGTATCGTTCATTTCAATCTGTCCGGACAGGCAACTACAGTTTACCCAGGCGTTCAAACTGTTCCATTGTGTAGGGAACGTCTTTTCCGGTCAACATCGGGCGCACTGCATCCTGAAAAGGCTTTTGATCCACTTCATTGACAGTGATGCCCTTTTCCCTGAACCAGGCAACAAGATCCTGTTCGGATTGATATATCTCCTTGGAAACTCGAAGTGCAGCAGCATCAAGAATTTCCCGCAGAACGGCTCCGTCCTCTCCAACTCTGCCCAACGCGTTGTTCGAAGCAATCACCAACAGCGAATTCAAAATATGACCGGTCAGGTTGATATTGGACTGGACTTCATAGAATTTCTTGAACTGAATTGTCGGTAGAGGGTTTTCCTGTGCATCAACAACGCCCTGTTGAAGTGCAAGATAGACTTCAGAGAAAGCCATTGGCGTCGGGTTTGCGCCAACCGCGTTAGGGAACATCAGCATCAGCGGCGAATTTGGCACACGAATTTTCAGACCCTTCATATCTTCCGGCTTCAGAATCGGTTTGTTTGATGTGACATGGCGCTGGCCGTAGTAAACAAGGCCAAGCACCTGATTACCGGTCGCATCGTTGTAACCGGCAGAAAGTTCCTTGAACAAATCGCTGTCGCGGTAAGCAAGCCAGTGGTCATAACCGCGCATAATGAACGGGTAATCGGAAATCGCAATCGGGCCGTAATACCGCTCTACAAAACTCGGACCCGTGTAGATAATATCGATTGAACCAATCGCAAGACCTTCATTGATCTCAACTTCTTTGCCCAGCGTGGAAGCTGGAAATACATTGATAATTACACGGCCATCAGTCCGGCGTTTGACCTCATCAGCCGCCCATTCCGCCGCTTTGTGATAGGCCGAACCAGCCTCATAGACATGTGCCCATTTAAGGGTCACCTGGGCAAACGCAGCTGTTGACCCCACCAAAGCAGCACAGCCGACAACAGCCGCCGCCATAATTTTACGAAAAGACATCTTTCACTCCCTTTCTTTCAGCCCGTTGATTCGGACAATTAACTCATCAACGTTCGTCAATGATATCGATATCAAGGTTGACGTTAACTAATATATCTAATATACAAGTTGACTGGAATAGCAAGCCGGAATGCAATCTCCGTGAAAAATCAGCATTGCAGGAGGCGGTCATTAAGTGGTAAATGGTGAGACGAAATGACGATGACAGACTTGGGGGAGAGCGAGCTGACGCGCAGAAAAAGAGCACCAAATGCGGCTCCTTCTGAGCAGGCGATGTTCCAGGAAAGTTCAGCACTCACGCTTTCTGAAATACAGTATCGCAAACTTCGCTCGCAAATCCTTTCACTGGAGTTGCGGCCTGGCAGCCCAATTTCTGAACAGGAATTAGCGGAGCAGGAAGGTATAAGCCGCACTCCCATTCGGGAGGCGATACTGAGGCTCTCTCGTGAAAGGCTTGTCGAAGTTGTTCCAAAATCAGGAACATTTGTCGGGCGGATTCCGGTATCCAGCCTGCCCGAGGCGCTGATTGCACGGCGAGCACTGGAAGGCAGGGCTGCGCGCGCTGCTGCACAGTTTGCCACAAAAAGTCAGGTACTTGCACTTCATGCCCACATTGAACGACAACGCGAGCTCGAAGAACTGGGGGATATGGAGCGCTTTCATCTCTCAGACGAAAATTTTCACGAACAAATCGCAATTTCAGGAAAACTGCCTGGCCTCTGGCGCATGATCCAGCAAATCAAATTGCAGGTAGACCGGTTTAGACGCCTGACACTTCCAGAGCCGGGAAGGATGCGCATGGTAATTAAAGAACACGCAGTTGTCGTCGCGGCCATTGAACGGCAAAACCCCGATGAAGCACACTCCGGGATCGAAGCCCACCTTGCCGGATTGCAGTACCACATCGAAAATGTGGTAAATGCGCACCCCGACCACTTCATTCACGACACAAATTTGAACGATCTGGTTCATATCTGACTCCATATCAATATGTAAAAAAAGCGGGAACCACAATGTCCATCAATATCCGACAGGTCTCTAGTCCGGCAGAAACCCGGACACTTGATACAACCCTGCTTCGCGACAATTATCTGATTACGGATATATTCGTGAAAGGCAGCATCTCCATGACCTATAGCCACCTTGACCGCACAGTGGTCGGTGGTGCTATGCCCGGATCAGACCCTCTTGATTTACAATCCTGCAAGCAGATTGGCTCAGTCAACTTTTTGGACCGGCGTGAGCTGGGGATTATCAATATTGGCGATCACGGTATAGTAAATGCGGGTGGTGAAAAATACAATTTGGACCCCACTGATTGCCTATATTTGCCCAAAGGTACAAAAGACATTCGGTTTGAAAGTCCTGACCCTGACAGCCCTGCAAAGTTCTACTTTATAAGCACCCCTGCACATCACGCTTTCAATGCACAAAAAATCACAGCGCAAGATGCCAACCTGCTTGAGCTTGGCACTCAATCGGCCGCAAATGTACGTTCGCTGCGGCAATACATTCACCCGGACATTTGCCAGAGCTGCCAGTTGGTCATGGGAATAACGATGATCAAGGATGGCAGCATCTGGAACACGATGCCAGCCCACACTCACGATCGCCGTTCGGAGGTATATTTGTATTTCGACATGCAGGAAGACACACGGGTATTTCACCTGATGGGTCAACCCGACGAAACACGCCATATTGTTGTCGCCAATGAACAGGCAATTCTTTCCCCCGGTTGGTCAATTCACAGCGGTGCCGGCACAGCCCGGTACTGCTTTATCTGGTCAATGGCAGGTGATAATCAGGATTTCACCGACATGGATATTGTTGAAATGAAGGACTTGCGCTAAACAGCTCCCTTTGTAAACCGGGTTTGAATGTCCAAAACATTTGAGCTGTCTGCAATGGAATTTCGCCAGAATTCAGCATACACTCCTAAGGATACACAATGAGGAGCTGCTGATGCTGCAACCGGAAACCAGGTTAATCGGCCCTGCAAGCCTTGTCGATACGGCGCGCTATCCGATTTTCGACCCCGCCAATGCCAAATTTCTGAACGACTGCAGAAATACCTATGACGCCACCGGCGTGCTTGCCCTGCCCGGGTTCATCCTGCCCAAAGCCGTGGCAACAATGGCCAGTCAGGCTGCCGAGGTTGAACACCTGTCGTTCAAACAAATTAAACACCACAATGTTTATCTGCAGGATTTTGACCCCGCATTTGACAGCGAACACCCGCGCAACCGTCAATTGACCACCACCAATTCCACTATTGCTGACGCCGATATTCAACCGGATTGCGCCCTTCGTGCATTGTATAATTG
>QIIJ01000346.1 GCA_003232595.1 Aurantimonadaceae bacterium
GCGCAGGTGATGCAGCCGCCATAGCGGCAACCGATGGGCAACAGGTGGCCGGCTGCTTCTACAACGTCGATAATTGCCTCGTCTTCGCCCACTTCGAAGGCGGCATTGTCGCGGTTTTTCAGTATTATCGTGTGTTTTTTCATCGGCCGGTATTGATAGGGCGCGGCCCCGCTTTGCAATTGCGCAAAGCGAGGCACCTGTATTGATCAAAGCCAGATATCGGATGAGCAGTCGCCACCTGGATAACGGGTTTCGTGGGCGCGTGAGGGTCCATTTGGCTCCTTGCCAAAATCAACGAGGAAATCTTCGCGGATATTCATGCCGCCGTTTTCAACATCGCAATCAACGATCAGCATCACCCCGCCTGCATCCTTCATGTTTGGATAGAACTGGTTGTCCCAGGTCGAAAACAGCGATGTGGTGACATAAAGACGCTTGCCATCAAGTGACAACTGAATCATCTGCGGTGCGCCCTCAACCGCCCGACCATTAATTACCGGTGCCTTGCCCAGCATGCCACCGATCCAAACCTGGCCGGTCAAGACCGGATTTGACGGGTCGGAGATATCATATTGACGAAGGTCGCCATGCAGCCAGTTGGAGAAATAGAGATACTTGTCATCCATTGACACCAGAATATCGGTAATCAGCCCCGGCATTGGCACCGGAAAGTCCTTCACATCGATAGTATCGACATCGATTACCTTTTCGAGCTGGATTTCTCCCGCATCATCCTTGTACCAGTGGAACACATTGGAGGACAATGTTGCCCCGACATAACCGTGACTTGAGGCCGGGTCGTGGTGGCCACGCACTTCCAGAGGGATCATACCTTCTTCGCCAAGATCAACCGTCTTGGTAATGCTGCGGTTTTCAAAGTCCCAGAAATGAATGCTCTGGCCATATTTGCCCTTGCCGACATCTTCAAGATCAAAGCCCGGCATAAAGGTGTTGGGCGCACCCCATTCGGATGAAACCATCATGTTGTGACGCGGCTGATACCAGAAATCATAGTTGTAATTCATGCCTGTAATGTCTTTTTCCCAGCGCCCGACGATTTCAAAATCCTTGTTGAGATGCAAAAAACCACCCGGGGCATTGCCCTCAGCATCGCCAAGCATGGAAACAATAATGTCGGATCCCAGACAATGTACCGTATGAGGCGCAGAAAGATTGGTCTTTTCCTTAATCTCATCGCCGCTGATTGTCTTGAACAGGGTTGGTTTTAAAGGATCTGTAGCTGTATCGACAATATAAAAATTGGTGGTGCGCACACCTGGAATAATCAGATATTTACGCGACATCGAAGCATCATCATTGCACGATGAGCAGGCATTCCAGCCCATATGGTGCAGTTCGTCGCCAACAACCGGCATTTCTGTGCGGTGGATCACCTGGCCATAGGTTGAGCTGGTTTCATCAACATCGATTGTTGCCAGATAATCGGGTTTTTCAACACCGGTGCCGGTATAGATGCAGATCGTGTAAACTACCTTTTCGCGCGGTGCCTTGATTGCTGCCTGGGGCGATGCATAGCCCGGGCCTGCACAGGTTGATGTTTCTGAACTTTCCATGATTTTTCTCCCATTATGCAGGTGGACTGTTATTCAGGCCTGCCTGCTTCCTCATATTACCGGACGGATGCCCCATCCCGACCGCATGAATGCAACGCTGCCATAGTTCAATCGGCAGTATTGCAATATTGTGTGGCGTCTTTACTCAATTGGCAATGCTGCAAAGACCTCCGCAAATTTTTGATGCGCTCTGTTGGCCATATTTGCTTCAAAAAATGGACAATCGTCTCACATTATGATTGAAACCAGAGAAAGCGCAAGGAAAATGTACCGATCCCTCTGATCCTGTTGAACACACTTTATGCCGTACGCGTTGCAAACTGGTTTTCGTATAATTCACCATGGGATTCCACCCCTTCTTCAATCACGCAATTGCTTGTTGGCCGGGCGACGCAAAGCAGAATATAGCCCGCTTTTGACTGGCGTTTGTTGATGGCTGTTGCGCCGGGTTGCCGCACGGTGCCGGTTATCAGTTTTGCAGCACAGGTAATACAGCCGCCATAGTCGCATCCGATCGGTAATTGAATGCCGGCCTCAAGTGCCGCCTGATAAATCGGCTGGTCAGCGCCAACCTCAAGTATGATTGCAGCGTTTGTCAGTTCAATCCTGAAAACTTGTTTGCTCACGATCTACCCCAAACACCCCTGATATTGCGGTTTGCTTCAGCAGCCTAAATTCCAAGGCCCAGTTTTGGTTTCCAGAACGGGCGGAACAATTCTATTTTCGGGCAGCGGTTCATGACAACGCGCATTCCGGCGTCTTCGGCAAGTCTGGCAGCTTCCTCATCATAAACCCCGATTTGCCCCCACAAAACGCGGGCGCCAATATCAATTGCCTCCTGCGCAATGCCGGGCAGCGCTTTTGAGGCGCGAAATACCTCGACCATATCGACCGGTTCGTCGATTTCTGCCAGCGAGCAAAAAACCCGCAACCCTCTGATTTTGTTGCCTGTTTCCATTGGATTGACGGGTTTCATATTGTAGCCCTGCTCGTGCAATACGCGCAGAACACCATAGCTGAATTTGGTGGGATCGGGGCTGGCTCCAACCATCGCAATGGTTTTTACATCAGACAATATGTCGGCGAGATATTCAGCCGGGTATTCTTCCTGGTGGTTCATTGCCTCTTCCTCCTTACAGCCAGATATCAGACGTACAGTCGCCACCGGGATAGCGGGTTTCGTGGCACCGGGAAGGACCATTTGGTTCATTGCCAAAATTGACGATAAAGTCCCTGTTGATTTCCATGCCGCCGTTCTCGTTATCACAATCAATCATCAGCATCACACCACCCTTGTGGCGGATATCGGGGTAAAACTGGTTGTCCCAAGTCGAAAACAGCGAAGTTGTCACATAAAGGCGCTTGCCATCCAGGCTTTGCTGGATCATCTGCGGGCCACCGGCAATATCAACACCGTTAACCCGGGGGGCCTTGTTCAACATGCCGCCCATCCACACCTGCCCGGTCATGACCGGATTGTGCGGGTCTGTAATATCGTACTGGCGGATATCGCCGTGCAACCAGTTGCAGAAATAAAGGAAACGGTCATCCATCGAAATCAGGATGACGGTAATCAGGCCGGGCAGTGGAATGGGCCATTCGGGATGTTTTTCATTCTCGACATCGATGACTTTTTCGACAATCCATTCATCATCCTTCTTGTACCAGTGAATGATATTTGAAGACATGGCTGCACCGACAAATCCATGGGTCGATTCCGGATCATGCAGGAAACGAACTTCAAGTGGCACCAGACCATCTTCGCCAAGATAGACAGACTTTTTCACAGCCTTTTTCTCGAAATCCCAAAAGTGAATTTCGCGTCCATATTTCAAATGCCCGACTTCTTCCAGATCAAATCCCGGCATAAAGGTATTGGGCGCTGCCCATTCGCTTGAAACCATCACATTGTGACGCGGCTGGTACCAGAAGTCATAGTTGAATTTCATGCCACCGAGGTCGTTTTCCCAGCGACCGACAATTTCAAAGTCCTTGTTGAGATGCAAAAATCCGCCCGGCGCATTGCCCTTGGCGTCGCCCAGCATTGATATGATGATGTCGGCTCCCAGGCAATGCACCGTATGTGGTGCTGAAAGATTGGTTTTTTGCTTGATTTCCCTGCCGGATATGACCTTGTGAACGGTTGGGTTTGCCGGGTCGGTGCCGCAGTCAAGGATGTGCAGATTTGATGAGCGAACACCCGGGACAATCATGTAACGTCGCTCCATGGAACTGTCGTCATGGCATGAAGAACAGGCGTTCCAGCCCATGTGGTGCAATTCGTCACCAATACCAGGCATTTCACAGCGTCCGATTACCTGGGAATAGGTGGGGCTTTCTGGGTCGACATCAACCGTTGCCAGATAGTCGGGCTTTTGAATGCCAGTTCCAACATAAATCGCAATGGTATAAAGTATCTTCTCGCGCGGCGCTTTCATCGCCTCGGCAGGAGAGGCATAACCCGGTCCGCAACAGGCTTTTGCGTCGTCATTTGACAAACTTTCCTCCCCCACAGCTTGTGCTGTTTTTTGACTTTTTTGGCGCATCAGAATATGAAGCGTGTGTATCATATTATGAAAAGCCTGTTTGTAAAGTGAGAATGTCTCA
>QIIJ01000537.1 GCA_003232595.1 Aurantimonadaceae bacterium
GAAAGGGCCGCCGGCATCTGGATAAATGGTCCGAAATCGCTACCGCCATATTCCAGCACCAGCACTGAATTTTTACCGTTTTCCGAAAGACGCGCAGCAACAACAGAACCCGCCGAACCGGAGCCGACAATCACATAATCCGCAATCTGCACCTCGGGAACCGAAGCATAGGCACCGCCGGTCATGGAAAAATATCCGATCGTTTGTCACATAGAGTATCCGCTGGCATCAACCATCGCCCACCATATCCACCACAACGCGCCCCCGGATTTTACCATCAATAATATCACAAGCGGTATCTATAATATCGTCAAACCCGATATCGGTCGTAAGACTTGCAAGTTTATCCAAATCAAGATCCTTGGCCAGCCGTGCCCACGCTTCAACCCGCAAAGACTTAGGGGCATGAACTGAATCAATCCCCAACAGTGACACCCCGCGCAAAATAAAAGGTATCACGGTAGCGGGCAGATCAATACCCTGTGCCAACCCGCAGGCGGCAACGGCACCGCCATATTTTGTTTGTGCAAGCACATTGGCAAGGGTGTGGCTGCCGACCGCATCAACGGCACCGGCCCAGCGCTCCCTGCCCATGGGGCGACCCGGTTCGGACAATTCGTTTCGGTCGATAATTTCAGCCGCCCCGAGGTTTTTCAGAAATTTCTCCTCGGCAACTCTGCCGGTAGAGGCGATCACGTCGTAGCCGAGTTTTGATAAAAGTGAGATGGCGACAGAACCAACCCCGCCCGCCGCACCGGTTACCAGCACGGGCCCGCGCTCCGGCACAATGCCGTGGCGCTCCAGCGCCATAACGCACAACATCGCGGTGTAACCGGCAGTGCCGATGGCCATTGTGTCACGAGCGCTCAATCCTTCTGGCATCGGCACAAGCCAGTCGCCATTGACCCGCGCGCGTGCCGCATAGGCCCCGTAATGGGTCTGGCTGAGGCCCCAGCCATTCAAGATAACCTTGTCGCCCGCATCATAGTCATTGTGGTTGGAGGTAATAACTGTCCCGGCAAGGTCAATGCCGGGCACCATCGGCCAGCGCTGAATTATCGGAGATTTTCCGGTAATCGCCAGCCCGTCCTTGTAGTTCACGGTTGTTGCCTCAATTGCAACAGTGACATCGCCCTCCATCAGGTCGTCGTCGCTCATCTCGACAACATCGACGGACTGTTTTTTATCCTCGTCGCGCGAAATCAGAATGGCCTTGAATGTGTTGCTCATGGGTGTGTCCCGTTCTCTTTCGGTGGAGAATTTTTCTGGTTTTTCCATGCCAGAAATTCATCGAGAAGAATAGCGCCAACGCCGGTGGAAATATAGATATCTGCGACATTGAACACCGCAAATGACCAGTTGTCGGTATGAAACAGGATAAAATCTATGACATAACCGAGTGTCGAGCGATCAATCAGGTTGCCAACCGCACCGGCGCAAATCAGCGCGAAACCCAGATGGGCCAGCACCCGGTTGTGCTCCAAACTCATCCACATCCAGGCGACAATGCCAAGCACAACAAGGCCAATGGCGATCAGCCCGCCTGCCCCGAAACCGGAAAGCATCGAGAAAGCAACACCATCATTATAGGTGCGGAACAACGCAATGAATGGCACAAAATCCACCGGCACCTGATAGGGCAACCAGATTTCGACCAGATATTTGCTCCATTGGTCAAGACCTGTAAACATGCCGACCAGAACAACGGAAACAAAAATACGTTTAATCATTTAAGGGTTCCAGTATCAGTGCGTGTCGACGGGCTTCAAACAACATGATCCCGGTGGCAATGGCAAGATTGAGCGAATCGGCGGCACCGTCCATGGCGATCAGCGCCAGATGATCACACTCCCGGGCAAGCATGTCAGGCAGACCCTGCTGTTCGTTTCCCATGAGAATCATCACAGGTTTGTCTTGGTAATCGATAGTACGGTGGTCAACTGCCCCGCTCAGATGGGTTCCAACAACAATTCCCGGCCAGTTGCTGCGCCATTTGAGGAACTGCTCGTTGCTGGCGCGCGCAAGCGGCAGGTGAAAAATTGACCCCATGGTGGCCCGTACCGCCTCAAGCGCAAACGGGTCTGTCGTCGCTCCGATCAGCAGCACCCCGTCGGCCCCTGCTGCATCCGCAGTGCGGATGATGGTGCCAAGATTGCCAGGGTCGCGCACCCGGTCAAGCGCCACCCAAAGCCCGGAACGGGATGGTTTTACCTCATCAAGCGGCATCCAGTTTTGTTCAATCACGGCCAGGACAATCTGTGGATTGTCACGCTTTGAAATAGCGCCGAGCACCTTTTCTGACACTTGCAAAACATTACCGCCGCGGGCATGGACTTTGGCTGCAAGTGCCTCAACGCGGGCTGCCAGATCATCTTCGAGCCGCCTGCCATGGACCAGCGTCCTGATATCCCATCCTCTTTCCACTGCATCCGTGACAAGTTTCAACCCCTCTGCAATGAACGTGTTGCTGGCATCACGGTTTTTTTTCATCGCCAGCGCCCTGATTTCCTTGATCAGCGGATTGGCGGTTGATGTGATTTCCTTGATCAGCCCGCTCATTTGGCAATCCATCTTGAAAACATCGAAGTGGAAAGCATCCGTTTGCCGCCCTCATCGCGCAGGATCAGTTCTCCAGACTGCAATTCCCCGCCACATCCGGCAAAAACCTCCTGCATGATTTCGTGCATGGCATAAAATGACGCGCGGATGGCATAGGATGTCAGCACCACAAAAAGCGGCCTGTCGGAGGTTATAGCGCGACACAGATCCAGCATTTCCGGCAGGTGGTCAAACAATTGCCAGGTCTCACCCTTTGGCCCGCGGCCATAGGCTGGCGGGTCAAGAATGATTGCATCATAGGTTTTGCCGCGACGGGCCTCGCGGGCGCAAAACTTGCGGGCATCATCGCAAATCCAGCGGATCGGTGCATCCTCAAGCCTTGCCACCTGCTGGTTTTCCCGCGCCCAGCCAATGGCCTTTTTTGAGGCATCCACATGGGTGACATGGGCACCGGCCCGCGCTGCAACCAGCGAGGCAATGCCGGTATAGCCAAACAGGTTGAGCAGCCGTACCGGGCTGTTGCCGGCCTTTATGGCATCTTGTAAAAAATGCCAGTGGGCCGCCTGTTCCGGGAATATGCCCACATGGCGAAATGAGGTAAATCGACCAAGAAATTTCAGCCCGTCAAATTGCAGCGGCCATGTTTCTTCAAGTGGTCGATCTGGAAACTGCCAGCGCCCCATGCCTTCTTCTTCCGTATTGCCGGTAAAGATGGCGTCGACGTTTTGCCATTTATCGGACGCAAGCCGGGGTTGCCAGATGGCTTGCGCCTCTGGGCGTACTATACGGTATGGTCCATATTGTTCGAGTTTTTGGCCCTGGCCTGAATCAATCAGGGCATAGTCGTTTGTTGGTCGGGTTTCCAGTATCACCGGGAGCGTTTCTCTCAACCGTTCACCCCCGGGAGCAGGGCGGACAAAAGGGGATTTGCCGTTGCTCGGAACAAGCGGTTTTTTACCGGGATGCCTGTTGCGTGTTGATGCCATATCACCAGTTGTGTAGCGGTCCAGCCGGACACGGTTGAATATCTCCCAATGGCTGTACCTTCAAGTGCACGGCGAAGCAAAGCAAAATTACAGCAGTTGATTTTTATTGGGGCTTGTGCCCAAAGCACCCATTGGTATTAATACCTCAAGCCACAATTCACAACCGGAGCAACAATAATGGAAATGAACGGCAATGAACTGATTGCAGCCGATCGTGATACAGTCTGGCAGGCACTTAACGATCCGGAGATTCTAAAGCAATGCATTCCGGGCTGTGAGGTGCTTGAAAAAATTTCTGACACAGAGCTTACAGCAACTGTTGTCGCCAAAATCGGTCCGGTCAAGGTGAAGTTCAAGGGCGAAGTCCGGCTGGAAGATCTCAACCCGCCGCGAAGTTATTCGATTGTCGGCGAGGGCAAGGGCGGCATTGCCGGGTTTGCAAAGGGTGGAGCTGATATAACATTGGCCGAGGAAGAAGGCGGCACCCGCTTAACCTATGTGGTCGATGCCAAGGTAGGCGGAAAAATTGCTCAACTTGGTTCGCGCTTGATAGACTCGGCAGCAAAAAAACTGGCCGGCCGGTTTTTTGCAAGTTTTTCGGAAAAGGTCGGGGTGGACGGGGGTGAGGAATAGTTC
>QIIJ01000257.1 GCA_003232595.1 Aurantimonadaceae bacterium
GCTGAGCCTGTTTGCCTGCAAGTGAAAGTCGGCCCGCTTGCGCTGGTTAAGATTGACCAGCGCCATCGAAACTGCGCGGGTTGCCCGGGCAAGACGCTCGCGCTCCTGCACAAGCCGCCGGACAAGGCTTTGATGAGACAGCCGCCCGGCAACCTGAACAAACCGGCTGCGTGCCTGGCGGGCATTGACAATCAGGGCCCGCGACAACCGCCCGGACGCCTCGTCAAACCGTCGTCGCGGCAGGGCAAGCAGGGTATCGGCTGTTGGCAACGCTCGAACAAGGCTGCGCAAACTTGTGCGCGATTTATCGAAATATCGCACCTGCGCCCGCTTCAGTCGCATGCCAAGATCAGCAATCTGCGCTTCAAGTTCCGCCTTGACCGGCACAGCCTTTTCTGCCGCCGCCGTGGGTGTCGGTGCCCGCCAGTCGGCCACATGGTCAATCAGCGTCCAGTCGGTCTCGTGGCCGACCGCAGATATCAGCGGAATATGAGATTCTGCTGCTGCCCGCACCAGCACTTCATCATTAAAGCCCCAAAGGTCTTCCAGACTGCCACCACCGCGCGCCACTATGATAACATCCGGTCGCGGCAGCGGACCACCTTCTTCCATTTTGTTGAACTGTTGAATGCCGTTTGCCACCTCGGCCCCGCTGGTTTCACCCTGCACCCGAACTGGCCAGACCAGCACATGCAGCGGAAAGCGGTCGGAAATACGGTGCAAAATATCGCGGATCACCGCACCGGTGGGCGAAGTAACAACCCCGATCACCATCGGCATATAGGGCAGCAATTGTTTGCGGCCATCATCAAACAGCCCTTCAGCGGCAAGTTTCTTGCGACGCTCCTCCAGCAGAACCATCAGCGCGCCTGCACCCGCCGGTTCAAGATTGTCGATCACAATCTGGTATTTGGACGAACCCGGATAGGTGGTGAGCTTGCCGGAGGCAATCATCTCAAGCCCTTCCTCGGGCATGAATTTCAGCCGCGAGGCCACACCCCGCCATATCACCGCCTCAAGTCGCGCTTTTTCGTCCTTGATCGAAAAATAACAATGGCCGGATGAATGTGGCCCGCGAAAACCGGAGATCTCACCGCGCACCCTGACATGGCCGAAGGTGTCTTCCACTGTACGTTTCAGTTTCAGCGATAGTTCACTGACAGACAGTTCAAGGGCGTTGGTTTTTGATTCGCTCATGTCGCCAGTTTATACCCGCGCAGGCACGGCCCCAAGGCTATTTTCCTGCAAAGCCGGTGCACGGTTTTTGCGCTTGTAGGTGTTTTCGACACATTCAGGAATAGCGATTGTCCCGCTTAAGCTCTCACGCATATGGGTGGCCATCGAATCCACCGTTTTACTGGCGATTGTGTTCGATCGTACAAGGGCAATTTCACAGCCGGGCAATTCGGGGAATCCGTCTTTTTCGGTTAAAATTCGCATGCCGGGCTGGATTGCTGATTCAGGAAAGACTGAAACCGCCAGTCCGCTTAACACGGCGGATGCCAGAACCAGCGATGACCAGCTTGAATAAAGCAACCGGTGCTGGCGGCCCACATCAGCCAGTGCTGAAAGGCCCCATTGACGCCACAGGCACGCCTGTCGCCCGAAGGCCACTGGCAGAATTGTTTCCTCATGCACGATATGCCGGTCCGAGGTCACCCAGTGCACTGGTTCACGGCGCAGTATTTCGGATTTTCCAGTGCGCCCATCCTGTGTGACAATCGCCAGATCCAGTTCTTTCGACTGGATCAGAGCCAGCAGATTGGAGGAAGGTTCGCAGATAACAGTCACATCAACCATGGGATGGCTGCAGGCAAAGCGGGCAAGAATTTCCGGCAGGTAGCGATTGGCATAGTCATCCGGAGTGCCGATCGATACGGTGCCAAGCAGCGCCTCATTGCTGAAGGCGGCAAGCGTCTGGCTTGAAAGTTCGACAATCCGCCTGGCATAGGCCAAAAGCCGCTCGCCCTGGGGGCTGAGCGATACGGAGCGCCCTTCACGCAAAAACAGGGCCTGGCCCAACTGTTCCTCAAGCCGCTTGATCTGCATGGAGACGGCTGACTGGGTTTTATGCACCTGGCTGGCAGCGCGGGTGAAACTGCCCGTATCAATAACAGCCAGAAACGTTTGCAGGCAATCGATATCCAAAGGGGCAGGCATGGGCGTATCCATCAATTTATTTGATTTAAACCATTAGTAACATTCGTTTGAATGATCAGTCAATGGCGCCATATAAAGATCATCGAAAGGAGAATTGAAATGCAAAATATTATTGTTCAACACCCATCAATGGCTTGCCATGAGACCAGCCAGGTAAAAGACCGGAAAACATTCTGGGATACAATTCTTCATTTTTTCCGCTCGGTTCACCGCCGCAGACATCTGGACAGTCTGGCACGGTTGAGCAATGCACAACTTGCCGATATCGGCCTGCGTCGTGGCGATCTTTATGAAAGTGCGGCACTGGGACTGGGTGAAGATGTGACCACCCATCTTGCGACCATTGCCGAAAACCGGCGTGCCTCGATTTATCGTTCGCCAGTTAGTAAAAACTGATCAGACCCGGTCGCTTGTCCCCTTTGACGGGCTGTCATGCTTCCCCTTGCGATGACTTCCCCAAGCTGACCGCACTAGCCCGGCCAAATGCCTGAAACAACAGGTCTGGCCGGGCCTTTTCATATAGGCCCGCATGCCCTAATGCTGGGTTGCTAATTACGGAATAGGATAAAATGGCAACCGGCGAAACCATCCTGTCGCGGCACATGGCCGGTAAAGAACGCAACGCGCTCACCGCTTACGACTATATTCTTTATGCAATCGCCGTATTGTCATGGAGCGCCAGTTGGTATGCCCTGAAATTGCAGGTTGGCGTGGTGCCGGTCCAGGTTTCGCTGTTTTGGCGTTATGCGCTGGCAGCAGCCATTATGATTGTGTGGGCCGTTGCAACCCGCGCTCCGATGCGGTTTTCAGCTTCCACCCATCTAAAGTTCGCCGGCATGGGTTTGCTGTTGTTCTGTATCAATTTTGCCCTGTTTTATTATGCCTCATCCTATCTTGCATCCGGGCTTTTATCGGTGGTGTTTTCAACCGCGTCAGTGTTCAACATCCTGATTGCAGTGATATTTCTGGGCGTGCGGCCGGGTGCCAATGTCTATATTGGTGCAATTCTGGGCGTGGCGGGCATCGGATTGATGTTCTGGCCGATCATCGCCGGTCAATCTTTTGACCAGGGTGCACTTTTCGGCCTTGGCCTTTGTATTGCCGGAACATTGTCGTTCTGTTTTGGCAACCTGATATCGGCATCGCTGCAGAAAGCAAAAATATCTGTCATTTCCGCAAGCACCTGGGGCATGGGTTATGGTGCCGTCATCAGCGCGCTGATTGCATTTGTGCAGGGTGATCAATTCATCATTGAATGGACTGCGTCTTATCTGGTCTCACTGGTATTTCTGGCTGTCGTATCATCTGTTATTGCCTTTGCCGCCTACCTCACTTTGCTGGGCCGCATCGGATCAGACCGGGCAGGTTATGCAACCGTTGTATTCCCGGTCATTGCGCTGATAATTTCCTCCGCACTGGAAGATTATCAAATGGGTGCAACTGCCCTTGCAGGGTTGGCACTGGTGCTTGTTGGCAATGTCTTTGTACTCGGGCGTAAAAGACGCACCTGAGTCACGCCGGGGCAAAGTCCCGACTACCCGTGAGCGAAATCAAAACAAACACTATTTCTTCAAAAAATCATCAAAGATTGATTCAAGTCCGTTCTGATAGGGGTCGTTAGCATTTCTGCCTGAATCCAGCATGTCGCCGAAGATATCTGTGAGGTTACCACTTGAACGTGGTCGCCTCCGCTGGCCGCTGGCTTCAACCTGTTGCTCGTCATCATCGCCATCAAGAAATTGGTCGAGCATATCACCAAGCGAACCATCGCCCGAGGAATCACTGGTAAATTCTTCCTCAACCGGTTGGCTGCGGGTGGAGCGGTTGCCCTGGCCAATGGAGTCTTCAAACACCTGTCCCAATCTGCCTTCATCGGATGTTCGGCGCTGCGGGTCACGTTGTTGTGGTGTGTTGCCGTCACCGCCGAGCATATCTTCAAATATCCGCCCCAACGGATTTTCACCATCAGACGTGCGCCTTTGTGGTGCACCACTGCCACCCAGACCTCCGCCCAGCACGCCGCCAAGCAGGTCGCCCAATCCGCCAAGACCGCCGCCCGAGCCACCGCCCTGGCCACCAAGCACCCCTTCCATAATCTTGCCTAAAATGCCACCGCCACCACCAGCGATGCCCATTTTGGCATTTTTTGACATTGAGCCCATAACCATCGAGGCAATCATCGGCAATCGGCAGCATTTGTTTCATCACCGACTGGCCAATGCCGGTCACCTGGGCCGCCTGTTGCGTGACCGCACGGCTGACATCCTTGGAGCCAAGCACGTGGCCGAGGATTTTGTTGCCCTCGTTAATGCCCTCGTCGGAGACAGCAATCACCGGATTGTCGGAATATTGTTCATGACGCCCGGATGAAAGCGCCTCGATAAACGAACCTGCCCCCATCGGAGAAGCGACATTGCGTTTCATACCAATGGAAAGCGCCGGTGCAAGCGCTTCAACCGCCTGGCGCGCCTGATCTTCGGAAAGGCCAAACCGCGAACTTAACTCGCGCAAGGGTGAATTATCACCTGAATTCAGCAGCATATCAATCATGGATGGCATGGAAATCTCCA
>QIIJ01000490.1 GCA_003232595.1 Aurantimonadaceae bacterium
GATCGCTCCCCTACTTGGTTATCAACTCCGGCCCCATCAACAGGTTTGGCAGGAAGGTGGAGATCGACGGAATGTAGGTAATCATGATCAGGAAAATGAACAGCACCCCGAGAAACGGCAACGATGCTTTAACTACCCGCATCATCGACATACCGGCAACGCCAGAGGTGACAAACAGGTTTAAGCCCACAGGTGGGGTAATCATGCCGATTTCCATATTGACCACCATGATGATGCCGAGATGAATTGGGTCAATGCCCAGTTCAATAGCAATCGGAAACACCAGCGGTGCGACTATTACCAGCAGGCCCGAAGGCTCCATAAACTGCCCGCCGATCAGCAGGATGACATTGACAATTATCAAAAACATCACTGGACCAAAACCTGCAGACAACATTGCACTGGCAACCTGCTGTGGCACCTGTTCATCGGTCAGTACAAACTTCAGGATCAGGGCGTTGGCAATCACAAACATCAACATAATTGTCAACTTGCCCGCATCAAGCAATGTTTTGCGGGTATCGGGGTGAAAAAACACTGTAATCAGCGCCGAGGGTTTTTGTAAAAGGCTGAGTGGGGGCTCCCCGTCCCGGCCTGCAAGCGGACCCATATCGCGGTAAACAAAGCTGGCAATAATGAAGGCATAAACAGAGGCAACCGCAGCTGCTTCGGTCGGGGTAAAGATCGCGGAAGTCAAACCCGGAATACCGTAAATTCCGACCATAATGATAATGATCAGCATCAACCCCCAAAATGCATCCATGAACGAAATTGCAATCTCGCGCCAGCCGAGCCATTCTCCCTTTGGCATATTTTTAATCCGCGCCATCACATAGATGGCAACCATCAGCATCAAGCCTGCCAGAAGGCCGGGAAACACGCCCGCCAGGAACATCCGGCCGACAGAAACCTCGACCGCAGCAGCGTAAACCACCATTACAATGGACGGCGGGATCAGTATTCCAAGAGTGCCCGCATTACAGATGACACCAGCGGCAAAATCCTTGGTATAACCGGCCTTGCTCATTGCCGCGATGACAATTGTACCAATCGCTACAACAGTGGCAGGTGAGGAACCGGATAGGGCGGCAAACAGCATACAAGCGAACACCCCTGCAATGGCCAGACCGCCGCGCAAATGACCAACGCAGGCGATGGAAAACCGGATGATCCGTTTTGCCACCCCGCCGGTCGACATAAAGCTGGAGGCAAGAATGAAAAACGGGATCGCCAGCAGCGTCGCCTTGCCTTCAAAGGCGGTAAACATCTCAAGCGCTATCGAGGCCAGTGAGGTGTCAGCAAAAATCAGCAGGAACAGGATCGAGCTCATGCCAAGTGAAATTGCGATTGGCACCCCGAGCATCATCAGCCCGACAACCATTACAAACAGTAATGCAACAGTCATCAGTTACGCGCCTCATGTTGCTCGCGGATTTCGGCCAGTTCCTCTTCCACTTCATGACCGGCAACAACACGGTCAATTTCGCCTTTCCATACCGCAAAAGCGGTCTGAATGAAACGATACAACAACATGGCCATCGACAGCGGCAGCACCATATACGGCACCAGGCGCGGCAATTTTTCGTAAGCCTCACCTTCGTTAAACACATCCGCCATCCAGTTCAATATGGCGGGATGGGGAATATCATTGGTTTCATACCAGCCCTGACCCCGAAACTTGTCTTCAAATCCGAGTGGAAACCAACGCCCTTCGGTGCGCGGCAGATTGGCAAAATTTGCCCAATAGTCCCACGATCCTTTCAGCATAAGGAAACTGAATGCAATACAGACAGAAACCGCGATAAGTGCAAAAATTCTCCGCGACCGCCTTGGCAGCACATTGATCAGGGCATCAACCCCAAGATGGGCGTTTTTTTTCACCGCGTAGGACGCACCCAGCAGCACCAGCCAGCCAAACATAAATACGGTAAGTTCCAGTGCCCAGAAAATATTGGAATTGAAGATGTAGCGGGCAATGACGTTGGCAAAGGTCAACAGCGCCATCATGCCTAAAAGAACGGCGATCAGGGTCTCTTCCACCCGATCAACAATGCTCGCGCTTTCAGGCGAATGCATTTACCCCCTCCATCATATACGGCCCTGTTTTGGCTAATCTTTAAAATAGAATGCGCGCGCCCATATTTTCGGGTCGCGCGCAAATCAGGTCTTGATCTTACATCGATTCGTTGATCTTCTGGGCTGCGTCAATCGCATCCTGCCCGACATCACCAACGAATTGCGCCCAAACCGGCTTCATTACATCAACCCAGGCCTGACGTTGCTCGGCTGTCAGCGTACGGATGGTGCCGCCTGCATCCAGGATTGACTTCTTGGCAGCTTCATTCACTGCAAAAGCTTCGGAGTTGCGGGTCGTGGTCACTTCGCCCAGAATTGCCAGGAACTGATCACGCACATCAGCATCGAGGCTTGCCAGCCAATCAACATTGGCTACCACCAGGTAATCGATAATGCCGTGGTTGGTTTCGGTTACACCGTCCTGAACTTCAAAGAACTTCTTGCCGAATATATTGGACCAGGTGTTTTCCTGGCCGTCGACAACACCTTGTTGCAGTGCACCATAGACTTCGGAAAACGCCATTTTTTGCGGTGATCCGCCAATCGCTTCCATCTGGGCCACCAGAACATCCGAGGACTGAACCCGGAATTTCAAGCCTTTGGCATCCGAAGGCGAAGTCAGCGGAACATTGGCTGACATCTGTTTCATGCCATTATGCCAGAACGCCAGCCCCTGAAGACCTCGTTTCTGCATTGAATCCTTCATCGCCTGACCTGATTCCGAGGATTGGAATGCATCCACAGCCTCGATGCTTTCAAACATGAACGGCAGATCAAAAATGCGGAATTTCTTGGTAAATTTTTCAAACTTCGACAGGCTGGGCGCAGCCAGTTGCACATCACCCTGGAGCATGGCCTCAAGCACCTTGTTGTCATCATACAAGGTCGAATTTGGAAATACTTCCATGCAGGCCTTGCCGTTCATCTCCTCGTTGACCCGTTTGGCCAGCAGGGTTGCGGCAATCCCTTTGGGGTGTTTGTCGGCATTGGTGACATGAGCGAATTTAATAACCACTTCGCCTGGATCGCAGGCGCTTTGAGCCATGGCAGTTGATGCCGTTGCGGCCATAAGTCCAGCGACCGAGGCCGCAATAATGAGTTTACGCATGTTATTTTCTCCCTTTAACACGAACTGTAGTCTCGCATTGATTGCGCCGGAATTGCAACCGGATAAATTAGACTTTGGTAGCAGGCAACGGTGCCAGCGCTGTTACGCCCGTTCAAAGCCACGGTTGATTTCCCAGTCTGTTACCTGGCGGTCAAAGTCTTCCTGCTCCCATTCACCACAGCGAACATAGTGGCCGATGACATCATCTCCCATGGCCGCACGCAGCATTTTGGATTTATTCAGCGCTGACGTTGCAGTCCGCAGGGTTGTCGGAATCTCACGCAATCGTTTGCCGCCATAGGCATCACCAACAAAGGGTGCCTCCAGCTTCATTTCGTTTTCAATGCCGTCAATACCGGCAGCCAACAAGGCGGCAAAGGCCAAATAGGGATTCAAGTCAGAACCGCCAACCCGGCATTCCATGCGCACAGACTTTGTATTAGCTGCACACAACCGATATCCGGCAGTGCGGTTGTCAAGGCTCCAGATGGCCTTTGTCGGCGCAAAAGTACCCGCAGCAAACCGTTTGTAGGAATTGAGATGTGGGGCAAGAAAATAGGTAATCTCGCTTGCGTGTTGCAACAGACCCGCACAATAGTGACGCATCAGTTTTGACATGCCATGTTCGGCCTTCGCATCAAAAAACAGTGGTTTTTTGCCATCAAGGCTCCACAACGATTGATGCACATGGGATGAACTGCCAGCCGCCGCCTTATCCCATTTTGCCATAAAAGTGATGGCGCGGCCCTTTGACCAGGCAATTTCCTTGCAGCCATTCTTGATGATCGAATGATTGTCTGCGGTTGTCAGTGCATCGCTGTATTTGACGTTGATTTCTTCCTGCCCCGCGGAGGCTTCGCCCTTGGAACACTCAACTTCAATCCCTGCTCCATGAAGCCCATTGCGGATCGCCCGCAT
>QIIJ01000138.1 GCA_003232595.1 Aurantimonadaceae bacterium
AGGCCTTGAAGGAACGCGAAGTTCTTTGGGCCACAGCGCCACACATTGTTGAGCCTCTGCGGCTGATCCTGCCCCATCACAAGGGCTTGCGCCCCGCCTGGCTGTTGCGACTGGGGTTGTTTTTATATGACCACATCGGTGGGCGAAAAAATTTACCGGCAACACGAACCATAAACCTAACCGAAGATGATGCGGGCAGGCCGCTAAAACCGTTGTATACCAAGGCGTTCGAGTTTTCCGACTGCCGGGTGGATGATTCCCGTCTGGTGGTGTTAAACGCCCGTGACGCCGCCGACCGCGGCGCTGAAATTTTGACCAGAACCCGCTGCAAAAGCGCTGAAAGAGCCAACGATCACTGGCGCCTCGCTATTGAGGATGTAGAAACCGGTGAGGAGCGTATTTTAACGGCGGGTTTGATCGTCAATGCCGCCGGTCCATGGGTGGACAATGTGCTGGCTGCGTCTTTTGGCAGGAACGATGTGCATAATGTGCGGCTGGTTCAGGGCAGCCATATTGTTGTGAAAAAGCTGTTTGATCATGATAAATGCTATTTTTTCCAAAATGAAGACGGGCGCATAATATTCGCCATCCCTTATCAGCAGAAATTTACGCTGATTGGTACCACTGATCATGATTTTGAGGGCGACCCCGGCACAGCAAAAGCAACCGGGAAAGAGATTTCCTATCTTTGCCAATGTGCCAGCGAATATTTTAAAAAGCCGGTGCTGGAGGAAGATGTGGTTTGGACATATTCAGGCATCCGTCCACTCTATGACGACGGGGCATCAACGGCGCAGGAGGCGACACGGGATTATGTGTTGCGCGTCGATGAGGAGGGGGTCAACGCGCCATTGCTCAATATTTTTGGCGGCAAGATCACTACCTACCGTGTGCTGGCAGAAGCGGTGGTTGGCAAGGCCGAAGAAACCCTGGGAAAGAAAGGTTCTGCCTGGACCAGTTCATCCGACCTGCCGGGCGGTGATTTCCCGATCGACGGGTTTGATGAATTCCTTGCGGCCATTCGAAAAGAATTCCCGTTTCTGGAAGAACGGCAGGCATTGCGGATGTGCCACGCCTATGGCACTGAAATCAGAAAAATCCTCAGCGATACAGGCAGTTTGGCAGAGCTTGGCAAGGACTTTGGCTGCGGCCTTAGTGAACGTGAGGTTGACCACCTGATGAGGCGGGAATGGGCGGTTACGGCAGACGATATTGTGTGGCGCAGGAGCAAGCTCGGGCTGGTGATGTCGAAAGAACAGGTGAGCGATTTGCAGGTGTGGTTGAATGGCCAAAACAATGCTGCAAGCGATGTGAACATCGCCAAAAAAGCCTGATGTGTATAAAGGGAAAGATGACTTGAATTTCCTGACGGTCGCGGCATATGTGGTTGAAATCCTGAAATTGTGTGCCTGGCAGACAAACAGATTCTAAAGAAAATTATGATCAGCTTTATTGTCCTCGGTTTTTTAATTGGCATGAGCCATGCGCTTGAGGCAGACCACCTGGCTGCCGTCGGAACGCTGACAACAACTGGCGGCTCCTCGCCAAAGCGCCTGGTAATTTTGGGTGCTTCCTGGGGCATGGGCCATACCACAACATTGTTGTTGCTGAGTTCGCTTGTCCTGTTGTTCGGTTATGTATTGAGTGATCGAATGGCCGCCGGAATGGAGTTTTTTGTGGGTCTAATGCTTGTGGTTCTGGGTGCCCGTGTGTTTTGGAAAATGTGGCAAGCGAAAATCCATTTTCACATCCATCAGCATGGCGATGGAAACCGGCACTTTCATGCCCATAGCCATCGGGGAAGCAAGATAAAACACTCAAATGACCCTCATCATCACAAGCACGGATTTTCGCTTCGCGCCTATCTGGTCGGACTGGCCCATGGTGCAGCGGGTTCAGCGGGTCTGGTTGCACTGACAGCGGCGGCAACGCGCGATGGCTGGACAGCGATTGGATATGTGCTGGTGTTCGGCCTCGGCTCAATTTTCGGCATGGCCCTGCTTACCTATGCCGTTTCATGGCCAATCCGGTTGAGTGAGAACGCCGCAGGTGGTGTATTCAAACTGGTGCAGGCTGCGATTGGCAGTATAGCGATATTTATTGGCGCTGAAGTAATAGTTGAGAATGGCCCGGTATTGTTGAATGGTTTGTGATGTTAAATTTCCCCCTGTTCCGCCCAGTCAACCAGTTTTGCGATAAAGTCATTGCATTCGTGCATTTGCGAAACCTCGATGAATTCGTTTGGTAAATGTGCCTGTTCGATGCTGCCGGGGCCGAATATGACGCCGGGAACGCCAGCCTTTTGGAAGCGGCCTGCTTCTGTGCCGTAGGAGACGCGACCTGACTGGTTGAGGCCGGTGAGATGGCGAATGAGGTTTTCTGCCGGTGAATTCCTGTCCGGCAGCAACGGCGGCACGTTAATGCGCATGGAGGTGGTGACGCCTGCTTTGGGAGAGATCGCTTTTAGGGGTGGTACGATTTCATCATCAATAAATTGTCTGACTTCTGCTTCCAGCGCATCAATATCATCGGTTGGGATCATCCGGAAACCCCAGCCGAAACTGCATAGCGCAGGAATGATATTGTGGGCGGTGCCGCCAGATATGGTTCCGAGATCAAGGGTTGTGTGGGGCGGTACAAAGCCGTTATTTGGGTCGGATTCGTCGCGCAACCGATTTTGCTGGTCTTCAAGGAAACGGATGATGCGGGCGGCTGCCAGAATGGCGTTTGCGCCAAGCTCCGGGCGGCTTGAATGCCCGTCAACGCCATGGATTTCAGTGACAAAGCTTCGCCCTCCCTTGTTGCCGCCGATAATCTGCATTGAGGTTGGCTCACCAACAATTACTGCCACCGGCAGGGGCAGGTTGTCGGCCATATCGGCGATCAGTTCGCGCACACCGGTGCAACCGACTTCCTCGTCATAGGAAAAAGCGAAATGGATCGGCGTTTTTAGATTGCGGCTTTTAATGGCGGCAGCGTGGGCCAGGGCGCAGGCGATGAAACCTTTCATGTCGGCGGTGCCGCGACCGAACAATTTATCACCGCGCAGTTGCATTTTGAAGGGATCACTTGACCATTCCTGTCCGGCTACCGGCACAACATCCGTATGGCCGGACAGAACAATACCGCCCCTGTCCTTCGGCCCAATGGTTGCCCACAGATTGGCTTTGTTCTTTTCCTCGTTGAAGGTAAGACGGCTTTCTATGCCAAGGGTTTTGAGAAAGTCGGCAACGTCGTTGATCAGTTCGAGATTGGATTTGGCTGACGTGGTATCAAACGCGATGAGGCGCTCAAGCATGGTGATGCAGTCTTGGCCGGTTGGTTTTGTCATCGGGTGGTGTCTCCATACTTGTCATTAATGCAATTGCGGTTGCCTTGCTTCGTCATCCAGGCCAAGCAAAGCGCGAGCCGGGACCCACTGATGAATGCAACTGGTTCAGGATGATGTATCGTACGGTACCGGATTTCACGACAATTGCATATCCCGAAAAAGTTGAGGTGCATAGTAGGCCCCGGATATCGCTATTGCGATTCCGGGGTGACGACCAGTGTGGTTGTTTCACCATGGTGTTACATGCGTTTGGAATGTGCTTACACCACTTCGGGCAGCCGTGTGGCAGGCGGGGTGTTACGGCTTCTTGTGGAGCAGACCTTGCCATCGATGATGGTCATGCCGACGCCGGGCAGATTGCCCTGATGGATGCTTTCCAGCATGGTTTTTCCCGGCGAATGCTGGGCCTGGTCGATCAGAATGAAATCAGCCGATTTGCCCACTTCGATCAGTCCGCAATCGAGATCGCGCATTTTTGCCGTATTGCCGGTGGCAAAACAAAAGGCGATTTCGGCCGGGATATCGCCAAGACTCGATAACATCGCAACCATGCGCAATATACCCAGTGGCTGAACACCGGAACCGGCTGGCGAATCGGTGCCAAGGATTACCCGCTCAGCCTGTTCCAGTTCAAAGGCTGTGCGCACGGCCAGAAGGGCTGCGCGTTCATTGCCGTTGTGCACAACTTCAATGCCGCGCAAACAGCTTTCGCAAAGGCAGATGATCTGGTCGTCAGGGAGCGCCGTGTGACCACCATTGATCCGATAATGTCTGCATCCGCTTCAAGCACCACATCCTTGTCAATCAACCCGGAACCGGGGATCGACGGCCCGCCGGTATGAATGGTGCTCTGAATGCCGTATTTGCGCGCCCATTTGACCATCTGTGCTGCGGTTTCGCCCGCCTTGACGGAACCAAGGCCAACCTCGCCCAGCAGTTTTACGCCTGCATCGGCCAGTTCCTTAAAATCATGCTCCTCCATGCCCTCTTCAATGATTGGTGCGCCTGCCAGCATTTTAACACCGGAAGGGCGGAAATTTTCATACCAGCGCTGGGAGGCGATCGCCATGGCTTTCAGCCCGACAATGTCCTTCGGTCGGCCCGGCATGTGCACTTCGCCCGCCGAAATCATTGTGGTCACGCCGCCATGCAGGCAAGAATCAATCCAGTTGATTTGCTGCTGACGGGGCGTGTAATCGCCAATTACCGGGTGCACATGGCTGTCGATCAGGCCGGGACAAAGAGTGACGC
>QIIJ01000514.1 GCA_003232595.1 Aurantimonadaceae bacterium
ATCGTACGCCAAATGACAATGAATTGGCGCAGGCACGTTTTCAAGGTCGCCACGTGGCACAGATTACGGCCAACTTGGTACGCGGCGGCGCTTAGTAGCGATCACCCGACACCTTTGCGGTGAGGATAAGGCAATGTCAGCCATGTTGGCATTAGTACTGGAGAAAAAGCCATGAACAAGATGACAATAACTGGTGTGAACAGCCAAACTTTCATATGCGCTGATATTCGGCGGGTTGAAAACTTTTACGTCAGCGTAATGGGGTTGCGGGTTGTAAAACGTACAGTGCACCATCTTGATGACCGTCTGCCGGTGATTACATTTGGTTTCAAGAGATTTGCTGGCGATGCTCCTCGTGATCACACCATTACCTATGTGGAGTGGAGCCCAATATTCTACAAAATGCCTGAAAGCGGTTTCGTAAATCCAGAAGATACCAGACGCAGCGTGGCGTCGCCGCGTGTCGGTGATCCAAAGGGGCGCTGGGGTGCCGGCACCAATCACCATCTGGCATTGGTCTATTGAAGTGGAAGCGGCGTTTGGGCGATCTCGGAATCCACGTAACCGGCCCATATGACCGCAATTATTTCCATGCCATTTATTTTCGAGATCCCGATGGTGCGATCATCGAAATTGCGACAACTGAACCAGGCTTTGGCCATGATGAGGCGGTGCTTGGGTCTGCGTTCAAGCCGCAACCAAAAGAAAATTTGGCAGGTGGGCGAAGCGAGCTTTTTGTAGCATCGGAAATCTGGCCGCAAGCCTGCGATACCATTACCGATGACTATGCGCTTCGCGGATTTCACCACATCACATCAGTGTCGAGCGATGCTGAGCGTACGGAAAAGTTCTTTGTGGAAACAGTTGGATTACACCTTATCAAAAAGACCGATTACCTCGATGAAAAAGGTGGCACACATTACTACTACGCTTGCGATGAAGATCTCTCGCCTGGTTCTGTGATAACATATTTCGGCCTCCCCGGTTTTCAAAAAGGCCGCCTTGGCACGGGCCTTTCACATCACTTTACCTTGGAAGTGGAAAATGACGCGGCACTCAGCGATCAGCGTGATCGGATGAAATACAAAGGTGTCGAGGTGTCTGCCATTCAGGATTCCATCTACGCTAAGGTATTCAATTTCTGCGATCCGGACGGCCACATATGCGCAATTTCAACGCCAAATAACTTTACCGTTGATGAATGCGTGGAGGAGCTTGGCCAATCACTCTGCCTGCCGGAAAAACTGGAACAGCAGCGCGCTGAAATTGAACGTAACATTGCCTACCGTCCCGCACCTACACCGGAACAAATTGCCTGAAGATTCTGCCGGTAGCGCAGAGCGGGGCATGAGAGATTTTGTAATTACTGGAAAACAAGGACCAACATGGGACATTTCAATTCCCTGCCGCAAGACGCGGTGATTTGGGGCGAAGGCAGTTTGCAAAGCTCTTTGAAGCAGTTTGCCGATTTTGGTATTGTACGCCCGATAATCTTCTCCATTACCTTTCTGGAAAAGATGCAAAAGGTCCATATACTCCCACACTTGAAAGACTGTGTCGGCATCGTCAACAACCTCCCGGCACATGCCCCCGATACTGGCATTCGCAACGCGCTTGCAGAATGCAAGCGGCTTGGAGCTGGCTCCATTATTGCCCACGGTGGCGGCTCTGTTCTTGATGCAGCAAAAGCCGTGTCCCATATGCATTTTGAAGAAACCGGCAGGTACCTTGCTGTCGGGGCATTGCCAACGACCCTTTCAGGTTCCGAATATGCGCATTACTTCGGTATTACAGAAACTGACGGGGCACAGCTGTTCAAGCGCAGCTATGCGGTGCGGGGTACAACAGCCAAAATTGTGGCACTCGACCCTGTTTTGTTACACGATACGCCACGCCAGCTATTGCTGTCGTCTGCTTTGAAAGGCATTGATCATGCAATAGAAGGAATGCGCAAAACGGCCGTCAGCCATCCACACGCGATTATGGCGGCGGATGGTGTGGACCGCTTTTTTTCCGTTTTGGAGAGATGGCCAGCGCATCTTGATACTGTCCAGGCACTTGATAAGGGCCTTGTAAGTGCAGATGATCTCACCCAGTTGCAGATTGCCGCCTGGCATTGTTATTTTTCTCCGGCATCGGTGATCTATGGGCTGAGCCATCGTATTGGCCATATTCTTGGTGGTACATTTGAACTGCCTCACAGTCTGACATCCTGCATTACACTGGCTCCGGTCGTTCGGGCGTGCCAGGCGATCTACGAGGGGCGGCTTGGCATTTTTGTTGATGAGGGCGACCAGGAGAATGCAGCCGATATTCTAGCTGATCGCATTGAAAACCTTGTACTTTCCCTGGGCCTTCCCAACACTATCGGATCTTTTGGTCTCGATAAAAGTAAGCTTGGTGAGGTTTCGGAGTTGCTGAAGGCGAATTACCCGAATGAAGTGGACGATCTGGGTGATGATGCTGAAGACAAGCTTGATTTATTGTTGAATAATCTGTGGTGACTCTGGTTTCACAGCAGCCATGCAAACTTGAAACAGGCGCGCGATCGCTGTCTATATCGCAAACATTAAAAGCCCTGCATGCCGGGAAATTGGGCGCTATTGAGTGCACCACCCGGGCGCTGGAACGTGCAGAGCGTTCGATTGACGATGTTAAAGCCTTTTCAGTGCTCAACAGAGATGGCGCGATTGCGGCTGCGCGTGAAAGTGAAAAACACTATCGAAATGGCACTGCCCGCGCGCTGGAAGGCGTGCCGATCGCCATTAAGGATATTATCAATACTGCCAACCTCGAAACGCGCTATGGCTCGACGGCCCACATCTCTCACATCCCGAAAGAAGACGCCGAAATAGTTCGGCAACTTCGCAATGCCGGTGCAATCATAATTGGCAAAACAACAACGCATGAATTTGCCTGGGGTGTTACAACGTCAAGCCCGGTGTTCGGCGATACTTTGAACCCGCATAACATCGCCCACATACCAGGAGGCTCAAGCGGTGGCGCGGCCGCAGCAATCGCCTATGGTGCAGTTGCTGCGGGGCTTGGCACTGACACAGGCGGTTCTGTACGCATTCCCGCTTCACTTTGCGGCGTATTTGGATTTAAGCCGAGTTACAAGCGGCTATCAACGCGCGGTATATTTCCCTTATCACGCAGGTTCGATCACCCCGGCATCCTGGGGGCTACCCTCGAAGATGTTGCGATGCTGGCGCAAGTATTTGGTCTGGCTGCCACCATTGGGGAAAAATCGCCACGCGTTGGGATCATAGAGGCCATTGCGCCAATACCAACGGATGGTGTTGTGTCAACGGCCTTTGCAGCGGCAGTCAAAAATATTGAGCGGGAATTTCATACTCAAACATTTAACGACTTGCCGATATTCGACGGGCTGTTTGCGGCCTTTGCCGACACAGTATTGATCGAGGCAGGTCTGGAGCACCTCGGTCGGCACAGTATGGCATTTATCGATGCCCACTACACTACGCAGACCGCGTCACGTATCAGACTTGCTCAGGATAAATCCGTCGGCGACTATGTTAGTGCCATGGAGCGAACTCGTCGATTTAAGAGCGATCTCGCCAAACTCTTTGAGAATGTCGATTATCTGCTTCTGCCAACATGCCCTTGTGTTGCTCCCAAACTTGGCGACAAGGCAATTGCCATTGGAGATTGGGCGGGAAATGAACGCGAAGCGCTGATGGCTTATACCGCACCATTCAACCTGTCGGGCCTGCCGGCAATTTCCATTCCGATGGCAGTGCCCAAGGGCACTCTCCCGGCCGGAATTCAACTTGTTGGCAAGCCTGGTCGGGACGGAGAATTGCTGAAATTTGCTCAAAAGTTGTTTGCGGTCATCTGATTACCGCGTGCCGGATCGATACATTTCCGCGGCCACCGCCAAAATTACAATGCTCCCAAGAACAATCATCTGGATGTATCCATCAACCCGAGTAAGGTTCATGCCATTTGAAAGAACGGTAACTGTCAATGCTCCCAGAAAGGCATTTTTTACGCCACCGTGTCCACCGCGTAACGAGACCCCACCGATAACAGCCGCTACTATGCTTTGGATCATTAACCCGCCACCCAGCGTGGGTGCCCCGGTTCCCACACGAGCTGTTAACATAATTGCCCCGATGCCCACCAGGGTTGAAGCCACGACATAGGCCATCATCAAATAATAACGGGTTCGCAAACCGGCAACAAATGCTGCTCTCGGGTTGGCGCCTATGATGTATAGATTCCGGCCAAAGACAGTCCGGTTTAATATGAGCCAGGAAACAGCGCAAACGAGAGTGGCAACAACAATAGGCATGGGGACGCCAAAAAATCTGGATTGCACCAAAACGCTTGTCAGCTCATCGGGCAACCCCGAGACTGGAATGCCGTTTGAGGCCGTAAGAGCGACGCCCAAGGCGATCGACATGCTGCCAAGTGTTGCAATAAACGGGTTCACTTTTAGAAACGCAACAACAAACCCATTGAACAAACCC
>QIIJ01000307.1 GCA_003232595.1 Aurantimonadaceae bacterium
CCGCTTCTGGCCGAAACACACATGCAATTTGAGAAAGTTACCGGGCATCGGATATTGGAACGTTATGGAATGACCGAAACCAACATGAATACCTCCAACCCCTATAATGGCGAGCGGCGGGCAGGCACCGTTGGATTTCCACTGCCGGGGGTGGAACTCAATATCACCGACAGTCTCACAGGCGCTACTCTGGCGGACGGAGAAATCGGCGAGATTGAAGTGCGCGGCCCAAATGTGTTCAAAGGCTATTGGCAGATGCCTGAAAAAACTGCAGAGGAATTTCGTCTGGACGGATTTTTTATCACCGGCGATCTGGGTAAGATCGATGCCGATGGCTATGTTCATATTGTAGGCCGCAACAAGGATATGATAATATCTGGTGGATATAATATCTACCCGAAGGAGATTGAGGTGCTGCTTGACGAGCAACCCGGTATTCTTGAAAGCGCTGTAATCGGCGTGCCTCATTCTGATTTCGGGGAAACGGTAGTTGGTATTGTTGTGCCAGCCAATGGTTCCACACCTGATCTTGACCAGATAACCAAATCCATCAGCAAATCGCTCGCCCGCTACAAACTACCAAAAAAGCTCGTTGCTGTTGCAGAACTTCCAAGAAACACCATGGGCAAAGTTCAAAAAAACCTGCTGCGGGAAAAACACAAGAATGATTTCCTGTAGTCTTGCAAAATCTGCATCACCTCAACAGGTCTCACAATATGGATTTGTTTTTTACAGGTAATACTCGTGGTAGTGATCTGTCTGACGTCAGGTTTTGGTAATATTTGACAGCAGTTCTTCGGGATTGTGTTCTACCCAGCCCGCGTAGAGCGTGTTGTGCCCTGGTCAACCGCACTGACCTGTATTGGGCCTGTATTGGGCCTCAACTTCCCAAATGCCGCCCCGAAAACTATCGGAACGGCAGGATTTCGAAGGTAGCAAATTTGTCTCCACAGGCAGCTATTGCCGCCTGCGGATTGCAAATAATCGATCAGGAATAGCGGTAAGGAACGCCAGCCTTTTCCATTACCTTTTTGTACTTCCTGAAAATCTCGATAACTTGCGCCGAGCGCGGATTTCTTGAGGCAAGCTCGTCCCAGAAACCTTCGGAATCTGCAACAACTGTGTCCCATTCTTCTACAGGAATTGTGGTCAGTTCAAGCTTGTCTCCATTGACGCGAAGATCGGCTTCACCGCCCCAATACCAGACCTGACGGTAGTAGTGAGACTGATCTATGGTGATTTTGAACAGCTCCTGCAGATGCGGAGGAACCTTGGCCCAGCTGTTTGAGTTGGCAAAGTATGAGCCACACCACGCGCCGGTGACGTTGTTCAACAAGGCATATTTGCAAATGTCGGCCCAACCAACCTCATAGGCTTCTGTAAATCCGCACCATGCAACGCCATCCAGTTCACCGGTTTGCAATGCCACGTCGACATCTTCCCAGGGCACTGTGACCGGGATCAGGCCATAACGCGCAAGGAAGCGCCCGGCTGTGGGCACGCCAAATACCCGAAGGCCACGCATGTCCGCCAGCGAACGGATTGCCTTTTTGGTTGTGAAAATATGCAGTGGGTCCCATGCACCGGCACCAAGCCACTCCACACCCTCAATCTCGTCATAGGCCTCCTTCCAGATTTTATTCAGACCATACTGCTCAAACAACACCGGAAGATCGAGACTGTAGCGGGACGAAAATGGAAAATAGCCGCCAAAATCCGAGATATCGGCTGGAGAAGACATTGTCGCATCGTCAGATTGAACAGCATCCAGCGTGCCGGCCTGCAGAGCACGGAACAATTCGCCGGTAGGAACAAGCTGGTCTGAATAGAACAATTCGATTTCCATTTCACCATTGGCTGCCTTGTTGAAAGCTTCAATTTGAGGCTTGATCACATGGGCTCCAAGCGGTGCACCGGAATAGGTCTGGAGGCGCCACTTTATGGCGGATTGCGCTTTGACGGTGGCGGGTGCCGCCAATACAGCAGCACTGCCCAACCCGGCGGTTTTGATAAACTTACGTCTTGTAGTCATGGATATTCTCCCTTTCATTTTGGGTCAAAGACCCTGTTTGACGGGTTTGACCCGCCGTTTCAACCGGCCCTTTTTTGGGCCTGTTATCTCCCGTAAACATAGTTAGGCAACCACATCGCTATTTCTGGAAATATCATGATCAAACCAAGTGCTCCAACCATCACCAGAACAAACGGTATAATTGATGTGTAGATGTCCATAATTGTAATTTCTTTTGGGGCCATGGCGCGCATCAAAAACAAATTGTAACCAAATGGCGGTGTCATATAGGCAATTTGCGTGGTGATCGTATAAAGCACGCCATACCAGATCAGATCAAAACCCAATGCGGCCACAAGTGGTACATAAAGCGGAGCAACGATCACCAGCATCGCAGTGTCATCCAGAAAGGTTCCCATGACAATGAATGAAAGCTGCATCAGTATCAATATTGTCCAGGGACTCAGGCCCAGCTGATCAGTAAACAAATTGTCGATTGATTTCACCGCGCCAAGTCCATCAAACACAGCCCCAAATCCGAGTGCCGCGAGAACAATCCACATGAACATGCAGGAAATCGCCAGGGTCTGTCGAACAGAAACTTCAAAAACAGCCTTGGTCATGCGCCCTTTAACAACAGCAGCTACAAAAGCTGTCAGGGCACCGATGGCGGAGCTTTCAACCAGACTTGTCCACCCCTTGATAAAGGGTATCATCATGGCGAAAAATATGACCAAGGGTAACAGGCCGGCAAGCAGAAGCCGACGCTTTTCTGATTTTGATATGTCGCCCAGTTCCTCGCGGGACAATGCCGGGCCAAGATGCGGCTGAAAACGGCAGCGAACAGCAATATAAATTATAAACATTGCAGCCATCATCAGACCGGGAACGGCACCAGCCAGCCACAACTGGCCGACAGGTTGACGCGCAATCATCGCATAGAGCACCAGCACCACCGAAGGGGGAACAAGAATACCCAGAGATGAACCGGCCTGGATAACGCCGGTGACCATCCGTTTGTCATATCCCCGCCGCAACAACTCCGGTAATGCAATTGTTGCTCCGATTGCCATTCCGGCAACAGACAGGCCATTCATCGCCGATATCAGCACCATCAAACCAATTGTGCCAATTGCCAGTCCACCGCTTACCGGCCCCATCCATACATGGAACATTCTGTATAAATCTTCAGCGATTTTACTTTCTGAAAGTACATAACCCATGAATATGAACATTGGCAGCGTGAGCATTGGATACCATTTCATCACCTTCATAGCGGCAGAAAATGGAATGTTAGACCCCCCTGTCCCCCACAGAGCAAGCGCGGAAATCGCTGCAATTGCACCGATAGCACCAAATACCCGTTGACCTGTCATCAGCATCAACAGCATGGAAGTAAACATGAATATTGCAATAAATTCCGGTGACATCAGATTGTTACTCCGCGAAGTTTTGCAATGTCTTTAATCAATTCGGAGATTGACTGGAGCAACATCAGGAATATACCCGTACTCATTATTGCCTTGATCGGCCACATCACGGGTCGCCACAAACTGGGACTTCGTTCCTGGTACTGGATTGAATAAAGCGTAGAATCTATGCCGCCATAGAGCAGAACAGCCAGAAAAAAGATCAAAAACAAAACGGTGATACTGTCAATCAGCGACTTACGCCTGGCGGTCCAATTGCCATAGAAAAGGTCCATGCGCACATTTGAACCAAGTTGTATTGAATAGGCTCCGCCCACAAGGTAGTAGGCAACCAGCACAAATTGGGCAACTTCCAAAGTCCAGAATGCCGGAACGACAAAAATCTGTTTTGACAGGGTCGACCACATCAAGATCGCCATTAAAACAAAGATACCGTACATCATGAAACGGCCGACCAGGTAGTTGAAGCGGTCAACGATTTTTACAAATGCAACTGCTGCGTAAGGCATTGATTGATTATCCGTTCGGTTTTATTGTTTTGCCCTGAATACTTTAGCCCCCAGGAACAGTGATATTAATCAGCCTAAGCGAATTCTCTTTTGTCAGGAAGCCCCCTTCGACATTGTTCTGTTCGATTCCAACACATT
>QIIJ01000354.1 GCA_003232595.1 Aurantimonadaceae bacterium
CCGCCCTTGAAGTGAAAGGCCTGCACTTTCTCGACCAGTTCAAGCCGCCAGCCAAACATCGCAGAAGCCAGTTCATAAAAGTAACGTGAATTTTCAGTCTGCTCCTCTGCCAGCATGCCACCCTCGCCGGAGCAAATGCCCGTTCCGGCCAGTTCTGCGCCGCGTGAAAGAGCCACTTTGGCTTCTTCAGACAAAGCGCCAAAACTCATGTCAGACACAAACAGTGGAATATCGAGCTGCAAGGGACGTTTTGCCCGCGGGCCAACAGTCACTCCGGTTGATACAGCAACATCCTCCATCAACGGTTTTTGCGCCATTTGAGCAGGCAAAACCAGAATTTCGTCCCAATGGGGCAAATCTTTGCGTGGCACGCCCATCGCCCCCATTTCCCCGTGGTGGCCGAGTTTCGACAGACCATCTTTTGCAAGCGCATGAATGCGCACCACCGTAGGCTCTTCAGGCGTTGCAACCGCCTCAATTCTGTCGCCAGGGTCTGTCGCTGGCACTGGATCACCAGGTTCAAGACCTGCCAGTCTGGCATGGGTGCCATCGCAAAACGGGCTGTTGCTGCTTGCCTTGCACTGGCACAGGAAAGCAGCCCCCGTTTCTTCGGCAACAAACTTCATCGGGACAATATCCGTTCCCTTGTGGGAACCATCACAAAAGGGCTGCGATTTTGATCGCCCGCAACGGCACCAGTAGTATTCTTCTCCCTTGTTCAGCGCCACTTTCGCCGGAGCCTTTGCCGTTATTATCGGGGTGTCTTTCATTCTATGTGCTCCATTTGTTGATTTAAGACAGGCCAGGGCCTGCCAACTTGTTAAATGCCTGCGAGGGAAGCCATGCATAATTGGTGGTCAGTAGTGTCAAATACCGAGCTCGCTACCGGGTTAGTTTTTGCCGTATCAATCCCGCCAGCCGATCCAGTTCCTTTCGAGGTGGTTTGTTAAAATGGCGTTTGTCGTACTTAAAACCAAATCCATCACCCTCAATTCGCGGATAGATATGCAGGTGAAAATGAAACACTTCCTGCCCGGCAGCTTCCCCATCTGCGACAAACATATTTATACCGTCGCAAGGTATGTCAGAATGTTTGATGGCCGCTGCAATTTTCTGGGCAACTTTGAACAGGTGGCCGGCAAGATCTGGGGGCAAATCAGACAGATATGGAAGATGTTTGCGTGGAATTACCATTGCATGACCGGCATTTACCGGCTCAACTGTCATGAGCCCAACGCAAACATCGTCAGAATACACTTCGCTTATCGGGTAGCCTCCCTGAAGGATTTGGCAAAATATGCAATCCTTTGCACCTGTATTCAGCAATATTTCACCTCAATATTCAAGTGTCTGACTCGAAAGTCACCCACCGGTGACTTTCTGACACCAAGCCAACCCGCTCCCCCGGCCCAACCACCCGATAACGGTACCCTGTGGGGTGGTTGGGCCGGAGGAGCGGGCTGGCTTGGGACTTTCGACAGGCTAAAGACCAGATCTTCTTCTATTCCAACACAGCCCGCGCTTCACGGGTGTATTGATTGGCATGTTCGATAATTGCATCGTTTTGGAATGAATTTCTTTGACCCAAAAACCAGGGATACGTCGAATGTAACCACTTTACTCCCTTCAACCCTGATCAGTTTTCCACGACGTTCAAGTTCCATACACAACGCATCGGGCATCCACGCTTCGCCCTGATTGGCCAGAACCAGTCTAAGAACCATTCGAACGTCCTTCACTTCAACATTGGGCAGGCTGGAATCACGCAACATCTTGCCGTAGGTAACAAACCCGGGATTGGTTGATTTTTGCATGAACGGTGTTGTGTATCGGAAGAAGTGATGGGTGCAAATCTTGCGGGCAATCAATGAGGGGTCCTGCAATTTTCCGGCCCGCACTGCGAAATCAATTCGTTCGGAACGGATATCAACAACCTCTTCATCCAATATGATTTGTACTCTGATTTGTGGCCAGTCGCAGCGTAATTGCGGTAATACCGGCAATATATTGGTCTCGGCAAGCGTATAGGTCGTGGCTATTTTGACCAGACCGGATATTGTGTCCTGCCGATGGGCAGCACGATGTGCAGCATTGTCCAGTTTTGAGAGAGGCTCCGCAATCTCGTTATAAAGCTGCTCCCCCATCTCTGTTAATATTACCGTACGCGTAGTGCGTTGCAGAAGTTGCGTATTCAGTTTTTCTTCAAGTTTTGATATTTTGCGACTCACAGTTGCGACAGGCATATCCAACTCTATGGCGGCCTTGCGAAAGCTGCTTTGTCGGGCAACAGCGGCAAATATGCCAAGTGTGGCAAAATCTATCTTTGTTTCATCCATGGAACACTGAAAACCATATTTAGCCTCTGTTAGCAACAATAGAAATCCTCTAACTTAGGCATCAATATCAATATTTTTGTTTAGGAAAGAGCCGGAGTATGAAATCTCTATTATTATCAACCGCGTTTGTTTTGGGTCTTTTTGGTGGTCTTCAAACCGTCACGATATCCAACTTGGCCGCTGAAACCGTGAAACCGCAGGGAACTGTCGTTCCCTTCGATGCAGAAAAATGGAATTTCATTGGCGGCACAAAAATCGTCGATCATCAAGGAAAAATGGCCCTGCAGCTAGGGGTCAAAAAGGATGGTGCACCATTTGGGTTTGGCGCAGCGGTGCTCAAGGGTGTTGCGTTTACCAATGGTATAATTGAGTACGATGTTTCCTTCGGTCAAACACGGACCTTTGCCGGCCTGAACTTTCGCATTCAAAAGCCCGGTTTTACTGAGAACTTCTACATGCGTGCCCACCAGTCAGGCAATCCGGACGCAAACCAGTATATACCGGTCTACAACGGCATCCCGAGTTGGCAGCTTTATTATGGCACCCAGTACAGCTCCCCGACCAAATATTCCTTCAACAAATGGATGCATGTCAAGATCGTGGTCCAGGGCAGCTGACATGAGTAAACCGGCTGTAACGGTTGAGCTCAAACGTGACGAAAAAACCGGCGGTGTCGGATTGTGGGGCCTTGATCTCAGTGGCCCGGTGTATTTCGCGAACTTTGCGGTGAAACCGATGGACAACGTCGAGATCGCGGGCACCCCGATTCCTGAAACACCGGCTGCTGATGGCACTGTGATGTCCTGGCAGGTTTCCAATTCGTTTGATCGCAAGTCAGTTGATGGTACTTCAATGTTGTCAAAAGACATGGTTGCGGGCCTTACCTATCAAACGCTCGCGGCAGGGAAAACCGGAATGACCAATTTAGCGCGCGTTCAGGGAACAGCGAAAGACAAGGAAGCAGTGTTTGCCAAAGTCATTATCAATTCGGAATCAGACCAGACCAAAAAATTCGAGTTTGGCTTTAGTGACATGGCGACTGTATACCTCAATGGTCAGCCGTTATTCAGCGGTAGCGACAGATTTAGCTCCAGGGACTATCGTTTTCTTGGAACCGTCGGATTTTATGACACGGTCTTCCTTCCGCTGAAAAAGGGCGACAACGAGCTGCAAATCATGGTTACAGAAATAATTGGTGATGTCGGCGGCTGGGCTGTGCAGGGTCGCTTTGAAGACATGAGCGGGTTGAAATTGCAATAACCGCTCCTGGAAATTTCGGGCCTCCAACAATATCTATCACATCCCCTGCGACCCGCGATTCATGGCAGCAACTCCGGTGCGGCACACGCCTACCAGCCCGAGTGGCTGCATGATGGTGATGAACTGTTCGATCTTAGAGGGACGGCCAGTAATTTCGAAGACAAAATGTTCGATATTGGCATCGACCACCTGAGCACGAAAGGCTTCGGCAAGGCGCAGTGCCTCAACGCGCTTGTCGCCGGCACTTGCAACTTTCACCAGCGCCAATTCGCGTTCCAGCGGTTTTTCATAGCCATTTTTCCTGGCGGTTGTTGTCAGATCCGACACCTTGTGTACGGGGATCATTCGCTCCAGTTGCGCCTTGATTTGATCCAGTACATGGGGTGTACCGGTGGTGACAATGGTAATGCGCGAAATGTGACGTTCATGCTGGGTTTCCGACACCGTCAGGCTGTCGATATTGTAACCTCGACCGGAAAACAGGCCAATCACGCGGGCCAATACGCCCGGCTCATTGTCGACCAAAACAGACAGTGTGTGGGTTTCGAGCGCCTCGGTTTCCTCGGTGAGGAAGTAGGCTGAACCAGCGGCAATATTTTGTGCATTCATGGCTTTGAATTATCTCCTTTGAGGTCAATGTGTTTCAGTCCTTTTAGAGCATTCGGACTGATCCGTGCAACCGCGACACCGATCAGAATAATCACCAGCGCCAGCAGCGCGTTGGACGAAAGCCGTTCCGACAGGAACATATAGCCCCAGAAAACGCCAAAAACCGGCACCAGGAAATTAATCTGGCTGAAAAACGAAGCCCCCTGTCGCGCAACAATTGCCAGAATCATCAATGTTCCAAAGGCCGATGGGAAAATGCCCAGCAATACTAACGACAGTACAGCATTGAACGATGGGGTAATCGCCCAGGGTTGTTCAAAAATCAACACAAAAGGGGCCAGAGCCGCAAACGAGATCAACATCAAAGCAGCAGACATTCCAAATCGCGGATAGCCAACCAACTGTTTGGTAATAATGGCCGTCACCCCATAGCACACAGCTGCGGCAACGATTGCATATTGGCGGATTGTATCTTCTCCAAGACTGGTCAGTTCTTCAAAACCAATCAAAACAACAACCCCAATTATCCCAAGGAAGACTCCAACAAGTTTCCAGATGTTCAGTTTCTCGTCGTGCGTAAAAACATGGGCCAGCAATATTGTGGCAAGTGGCATGATAGCCATCAGAATTGCGGTGAGGCCCGCATCAACTTCTACCTGACCCCACGTGATCAAACCCCAGGGCAATACATTGCCAAAAATCGCACAAACTAATATCCAGAACCAAATTCGTGTACCACACGGGAGCCTCTGCCCGACGATTTTCATCGCCACCCACAATATCACGGCTGCGATCAGCAATCGCAGTGCCACGAGGGTTAACACCGGAATTTCCGTCACGCTGATTTTGATCAGCAGAAAACTCGCCCCGAACATCGCGGAAAGACTGATCAGCAGAAAATAGTCTGTGAATTTGGCTGTCATGGTGCATCCGCTTTGCGTCGGCCAGCCTTGGAAAGGTTCGGCAAATTGGTGCGTATTCGCGCAATAGCGACACCGCTTAGAATGAAGCCAAGGGCAAGCAATGCATTGGAAGGAGGCGTTTGCGCCAATATCGCCCATGCCCAAAACACGCCGAAAATCGGCATCAGGTAATTGTTTTGCGCCAGAAATGTCGCACCCTGCCGATCTGCAATTTCAAACCGCAGCAGATTGCCGATCGCCGTTGCAACAATTCCAAGCGCAATAACAGCAATCAACGATCCCAAGGAAACCTGCAATTGCCAGGGTCTGTCCACTATCAGTGCAAATGGAACCACAAGCGCTGCAGAAACAAGCAATACAGCAGCAATTGCACTGTAACGCGGCAGGTGGCTCATTGATTTTACAATCAGCGCGTTGGTCGCGTAACACAAAGCGGCTGCAAGAAGCGCAAACTGTCGAATTGCCTGATCACCAAGGCTTACCAGTTTATCCAATCCAATCAGAACAACTATCCCCACAAGCCCCAACAAAAACCCGATCAGTTTATAGCGATTAAGTTTCTCATCGGGCGTAAACAAATGGGCCAGAAAAACTGTCATTAAAGGCATGACAGCAATCAATATTGCAGCAAGTCCGGCATCAACACTTTCCTGACCCCAGGTAATCAGGAAAAAAGGCAGCGCATTGCCAAATATCGCCGAGGCAACAACCAACTTCCAAACACCTGACGACCCAGGAAGAGACTGTCCAGCGATTCGCATGACGATCAGCAAAATAACAGCGGCCAGGACCAACCTCCCGGCAACTACACTAATAACCGGAATGCTCACCAGCGCCTGACTGATCAAAACAAAACTGCCGCCAAATATGGCTGCAATCAGTATTAACAACCCATAGTCGGTAAAAGAAGGTGCAGTTTTGTCTTTCACTAGACCAGCGCCTTTCCCTCTTCATCGATGGCAGAGCCAACGGCCTCGTCAGTCGCCTCATCGGGTAAAAGCATTTCATTATGCGCCTTGCCGGAGGGGATCATCGGAAAACAGTTTGCAAGCTGCGCCACCCGGCAATCGAAGATCACTGGCTTGTCGGAATTAATCATCTCCAAAATTGCATCATCAAGATCACCGGGTTTTGAGCAGCGAATCCCGAGTGCGCCGTAGGCTTCGGCCAGCTTCACAAAATCCGGCATGGCTTCCACATAGGTGTGCGACAGACGATTGCCGTGCAGTAGTTGCTGCCACTGGCGCACCATGCCCATATATTCATTGTTGATGATGAAAATCTTGATCGGCGCATTGTGCTGCACCGCCGTTGACATCTCCTGGATGCACATCTGGATTGAAGCATCGCCGGCAATATCAATCACCAGGGCATCAGGATGGGCAATCTGCACCCCAAGAGCTGCTGGAAGACCGTAACCCATGGTACCAAGCCCGCCGCTGGTCATCCAGTGATTGGGTTCTTCAAAATCGAAAAACTGGGCGGCCCACATCTGGTGCTGGCCCACTTCGGTGGTAATATAGGTATTGCGGCCCCTGGTCAGTTCATTCAACCGCTCAATTGCGTATTGCGGCATGATCACGTCGTTGTTTTGCTTATAGGAAAGCGAGTTCCGGGCCCGCCATTGGTCAATCTGCGACCACCAGTGTTTCAGGGCGCGGTCATCAGGCTTTTTTGAATGAGCCCGCCACAGGCGGACCATATCTTCCAGAACATGTGCCACGTCACCAATTATCGGCACATCAACGTGCACAATTTTGTTGATAGAGGACGGATCAATATCAATTATGAATTTTTTTGGAGTTGGGCGAAAACGCATCAATCCGCCCGGTAATGCGGTCATCAAAACGCGCGCCTATACACAACATCACATCGCAATCATGCATGGCCAGATTGGCCTCAAGTGTGCCATGCATGCCCAGCATGCCAAGCCAGTTGTCGCCGCTTGCCGGATAAGCACCCAGCCCCATCAGGGTTGAGGTAATTGGTGCATCCGTCAGTTCCACAAGCTGGCGCAAAA
>QIIJ01000448.1 GCA_003232595.1 Aurantimonadaceae bacterium
GCATCGTACCACATGTTTAAAGCGCCCGATGCGCCGGCACCAACAGCGATGCAGAAAATGGCGATTACCGCCAGAATTGGATCTATAGAACCCGGGGCGAGCATCAAACCGACAATTGCCGTGAAAACAACAAGTGACATCACCCGCGGTTTAAGCAGCGCGAAATAATCCCCCGGCATGGCCGTTGAGATTCTTACACTTTCCTGACCTTCCTGATTTTCAACTATAGACATGGCTTCTGCTTTCGCCTGTTTCATAACCGGGCTGCAAATTGTTGCGCAGCCTGGTTGCCTAAATTTTATTTGATCTGTGGCAACTGCTCCCACTGGTGATGTGGCGGTGGTGATGACAGTTGCCATTCCAGCGTTGTTGCACCTTCACCCCAGGGATTATTTCCGGCTTTGCGTTTTTTCATGAACGCCTCAATCGCACACCACAGGAATATCAAAACGCTGAACGCCGAAATGTAGGAACCGATTGAAGATACATAGTTCCAGCCTTCAAAGGCATCAGGATAGTCCACATAGCGGCGCGGCATGCCCGCAAGTCCGAGGAAGTGTTGTGGGAAGAAGATGATGTTGACACCAATAAAGGAGACCCAGAAATGCGCCTTTGCCAGGTAGGAATTATACAGATACCCGGTCATCTTCGGGAACCAGTAATACCAGGCGGCAAAGATTGCAAACACCGCACCCAGCGACAACACATAGTGGAAGTGGGCAACCACAAAGTAGGTGTCGTGGAACGCCCGGTCGAGGCCGGCATTGGCCAGTTGCACACCGGTCACACCACCAACGGTGAACAGGAAGATGAACCCGACAGCCCATAACATCGGTGTACGCATAGTGATTGAGCCGCCCCACATTGTTGCAATCCACGAGAAAATCTTAACTCCCGTCGGCACCGCAATGACCATCGTTGCAAACACAAAATAGCGCTGGGTATCGAGCGACAGACCGGTCGTATACATGTGATGCGCCCACACGATGAAACCGACAACACCAATTGCGACCATTGCATAGGCCATGCCAACATAACCAAAAATCGGTTTGCGTGAGAATGTCGAGACAATGTGGCTGATAATGCCGAAGCCGGGCAGGATCAGGATATAGACTTCCGGGTGACCGAAAAACCAGAACAGGTGCTGGAACAGGATCGGATCACCGCCACCTTCAGGCGTAAAGAAGGTGGTGCCGAAATTTCGGTCGGTCAACAACATCGTGATACCACCGGCCAGTACCGGCATGGACAACAGCAGCAGGAATGCAGTTACCAGAATTGACCAGGCGAACAATGGCATCTTGTGCATTGTCATGCCGGGGGCGCGCATATTGAAGATTGTGGTAATGAAGTTGATTGCACCCAGAATTGAGGAAGCACCGGCAAGATGCAGCGACAGGATCGCAAAATCCATTGCCGGTCCGGGCTGACCTGTGGTTGAAAGTGGCGGATAGATGGTCCAGCCACCGCCAACCCCGAAACTGCCCGGAGCACTTGGCATGAACATCGAAATTACCAGTAGCAACAGTGCTGGAGGCAGCAGCCAGAACGAGATATTGTTCATCCGCGGAAAAGCCATATCCGGCGCTCCGATCATGATCGGCACCATCCAGTTGGCAAAACCACCGATCAGGGCCGGCATAACCATGAAAAAGATCATGATCAGACCATGGGCCGTGGTAAACACGTTAAAGGTGTGGGGATCAGAAAAATACTGCATGCCGGGTTCCTGCAATTCCATCCGCATTGCGATGGAAAGGGCCCCGCCGACAATGCCGGAGAAAATCGCAAAAATCAGGTAAAGAGTCCCGATATCCTTGTGGTTGGTTGAATAGAACCAGCGCCTGAAAAAGCCCGGATAGTGATCGTCATGCTCTGCATGTGTTGCGGCTGTCATGGTGCCTCATGCTCCTGTTATTATTTTCAAGGAAGGGCCTAGTTGCCCGCAACCTTAACGCTTTCGTTTTCTTTTGCAATTGATGCCATCAGGGCCCTGTTGGCTCCTTCCAGATCATCGTCAGCGGCAGCTTTCTTCCAGGTGGCGAATTGCTCGTCTGATACAACTCGAATTGCAATCGGCATGAAGGCATGATCCCTGCCACAAAGTTCCGAACACTGGCCGTAATAAAGGCCTTCTTTTTCGGCAATGAACCAGGTTTCATTCAACCGGCCAGGCACTGCGTCCATTTTTAACCCGAATGCGGGAAGGGCAAAATTATGGATAACATCGGCGGCGGTAATCAGCACGCGGACATGCTTGTTCACCGGAACCACCAATTCATTGTCGACGGCCAGAAGACGCGGATATTTATCCAGATTAGTTTTGCCGTATTCCTCACGCTCTGCAAGCGCTTCAGCTTTGGAGGATTCCGTTCCATCATCGCGCCCGATCAGAACGGAATCAAAGGAAACCTCATCCTCACCATCCTGGTATTCATAACCCCAGTACCACTGATAGCCTGTTGCCTTGACGGTAATATCCGGTGGTGTTGGCGGGGTATATTGCGCTGTAAGAAGTTTGAAGGACGGCAAGGCTATGGCAACAAGAATCACCACCGGACCGAGTGTCCACAAAACCTCGATCAGCGAATTATGGCTGGTTTTTGAAGGGATGGGATTGTTCTTGGCGCTGAACCTGATCATCACATAAGCCAAAAGGAACGTAACAAACAGGGTGATCGGAATCATGAACCACAGTGTGTAGGCATCAAATGCCTCGATCTGCCTCATCATATCGCTGCCGGCGGGCTGATGCCATATGTCCCAGTTTTTCGGCTGCGCAGAAACTGCCGTTACGCCTGCAGTCACAAGTCCTGCAGCCAGAGCAGATATTCCTGCAACCAATTTTCCCGTGATCGTCTTTGCCACGTCAATCTCTCCCAACTCCAGGGTCAATAAAACCCGGTGATAAATCAAGGCACTCATAAACCGGCAAATTGTGCTGCTGTCAATTCAGTAAGGTGGGGTTATGAATACCGCCACCAACACAATTACCCGGGTCGATTCGCGAACCTGCAAATTTCCGATTAAACATAATACTATGGAAAACTGCTGCAAATAAATGCGACAAATTTGACATAAGTCAAGTTTGTCTGAAATCGCACATATTCCATGCCAATTTCCGACTGGTTTCTGATGTGTACTCTGATCGAACTGATGCCGCAACGGTTGCAACAGAGGCTGCCATAATTCGAACCCAAATTTCCTGTCAGTATGCCACTTCAAACCCGATCAATGATCGGTGTTGCGACAAGTTTCCGGTTTTATTTATCCAGCCTCTCATGCATCATGTGATTTATAGCAGGCGATTCGGTGTTAATTTTCATGTACAGATTGTTCTATATTGGTTTGTTAGCTGTGGCTGTCTTGCTGGCAGTTCCGTTTTCAGATGCCGGGGCGCAGCAAACCGGCAAGGTCAAATCCAAGCACGGCGCGTGGTCGATAATTTGCGACACGCCCGCCGGTGCTTCCAGCGAACAATGCGCGTTAATGCAAAACGTCATTGCCGAGGATCGGGCAGAGGTTGGATTGTCAGTGGTTGTGCTGAAAACCGCCGATAAAAAAGCCAAAATTCTGCGGGTGTTGGCACCGCTCGGTGTGCTTTTGCCCAACGGCCTCGGTTTGAATGTCGATGGCAAGGATATCGGGCGGGCCTATTTTGTCCGCTGCCTGCGCGACGGCTGTTTTGCCGAGGTGATTTTGGAAGAAAATTTGCTCGCGACGCTGAAAAGCGGCGGTACTGCAACATTTATTGTCTTCCAGTCCCCCGAAGAAGGCATTGGTATTCCGGTTGATCTTACCGGATTTGGCGAAGGCTACGACAATCTGCCGTAACTGCTGCAATCAGGATCAGGAATGCTTGCGATATTTGTTCCGGGCGGTCAATTGCTCAAGCATGGCCAGCAACTGAGCACTTATCGCCAGCAACATGAATATGACACTGAAGAGTTTCGCGCTTTCCTCGGGAATGTCTTTCCAGGCAACAGACGATGATACCGTGCTGTCGATGCCGGTTGAGATGGCGTAGAATGCAAATGCTGTGGCAAGAAGTATTGCAAACGTGCGGCA
>QIIJ01000406.1 GCA_003232595.1 Aurantimonadaceae bacterium
CCCGCCCACCAAGATAAGCCTCAGCCGTTTTGATGGCATCTTCGAAATGGTGTTTCTGCAAACCAAGCAGTGTATTGTTGTGGACGAACGTTACACTCATCGGCCCCTGCTCGGAAAGCATGTGACAAATGTGGTCAACGTGTTCACGCAGGTGATCCCGGCTTTTCCGGGATATTCCTTCCCGGTTCCCCTGGAGGGTGGTGTCAGGTGTTGCTGCGGTAGAGCCAGACTTCATTTTGTCAGAACCTCAATCATTTGAGTGGCGGTGGAGTTCACTACATTCAAGGCCGGGCTTGGGAAGATACCAATGGCGACTATCAAAAATACCAACACCAGTGCAGTGAGCAATTGGCGACCGCTGATATCCTGAAGATGATTCCAGCGCGGGTCCAAAGCGCCGGTGAACATATAACCGATAGTACGCAGCGAATAAGCCGCCGTGATCAGTATGCCTATACTGGCGATGATCACATAGAGGCCCCAACGCTCAAATGCTCCAAGAATAACGTGGAATTCGCTGATGAAACCTGCAAGGCCTGGCAGACCCATGGAGGCAAGCAACGCAATCGACATCAGTACGCCGTAGCGGGGAATCTGTCGCGACAGCCCGCTAAACTCTGAAATATCACGGGTTTTAGCTTGTTCATAAAGAAACCCGATAAGAAAGAACAGTGCAGCGGTGATGATGCCGTGTGTCACCATCTGCATGATTGCACCCGTAAAACCCGTCACAGTCAATGCCGCAACACCGAGCAGAACAAAGCCCATATGGCTGATCGAAGAATAGGCAACCATCGATTTTAGATCGTTTTGCCGCCAGGCCATCAGTGCTCCATACACTATGTTGACCATGCCGAGGCCAAACAGAACGGGCAGGAACCACTCAAGACCGAGTGGCAGGAGAACGCCCGCCCGGAAAAGTCCGTAGGCACCCATCTTGAGAAGGATGGCCGACAGGAACATGCTGACCGGGACGGGCGCCTCGACATGAGCAAGTGGTAACCAGCCATGAAGAGGAAAAGCTGGTATTTTCACTGCCATGCCGAGAAAGAACCCGAAGAAAATCAAAGCCTGCAGCTCGACACCCCAACTGACACTGGCCTGATTAAGAACTGCCATATCAAAGCTGTTTCCGCCAGAATTGACGTAGGCGGCAATGATGCCGAGCAGCATGAAGATCGAACCACCAAGTGTATAAAGGAAAAAGCTCAGGCTTGCAGGACCCTTGCGCTCGCCGCCCCAGATGCCAATAAGAAAGAACATCGGAACCAGAGTGATTTCCCAGAACATGTAGAACAAAAACCAATCCTGGGCTGCAAACACACCAAGCACCGCGGTTTCCAGCAACATGAACCAGGCAAAATAGGCCTTCACCCTGTCTGTCATCGAGAAAGAAGCAATAAGACAGGCGATCGTGATCAGCGTGGTGAGCAAGATCATCGACAAAGACAGACCATCTACCGCCAGAGAATAGGTCATGCCCATTTCGGGCACCCACTGCACGCTTTCACCAAATTGCAGTTCACCGGTGGTCAGATCAAAATTGATGAGCAGATAACATGAGAGTAAAAAGCTAAGGGAAGCGCAGACTATCGCAATCTTTTGAATGAGCCCTGTTTGCTCCTTTGGAACAAACAGTATTGCCACCGCACCAAGCAGCGGAAGCCAGATTATTAAGCTCAAGATCGGCATGACAAACTTCCCTATTTATTGTCTTTATTCCCGGCGCACACTTCCCGGGTGTCCCCCGATATCCGTCCGGCATAAACTGCTCCGGAAAGAACCCCGGAGCAGAATTCAATATTCGGCTAGCTGTTTGGGACCAGTGCGGCAGAACGGAAACTGGAGTATGGTGTGTGTTTTTCTTTGCCCTGCATTGAAAATGTCCCACCTTCAATTTCATACTCTCGACCAAAATCAAACAGACGCTCATGAACTGTATGGTCGACAAAGCCGGCTTCACTGAAATCAATGGATACATTTTTACCTTTGGGAAGCGCATCCAACTTGCTGCGAATGTTCATGAAACTGCTGAAGCCAGCCGCACTTTGTAGCTTGAAAACAATGTTGTCACCCTTGTCTTCAACCGATGTGTCAGCGGTAAAAAGCCTGCCAACCGGGACGCCGCGCACAATATTCATGACCATAGCCAGTGCCGTCCCGATAAATACACCTGCCAACAAGTCCATAAACACCACAATCATGGCTGTGACGAACATGTAGAGAAATTCCTCTTTGCCGATTTCAAGCACATGGGCAAACTCTCGCGGATGGGCCAGACGATAGCCGATGAAAACCAGCATTCCAGAGAGAGCCGCAAGAGGAATTAGGTTCAGCACCCCGGGGATGGCCAGCACAAATACCAACAGGAAGGTTCCATGGAAGAAGTTTGACCAACGTGTTCTGGCACCATTCGCAATATTTGCGGCACTACGAACCACTTCGGCAATCATCGGCAATCCACCAATGCCGGCAGAGATCAGGTTGCCGGCTCCCTTGCCAATGAATTCCTTGTTCATGTCGGACTGGCGGTTCCATGGATCCTGTTTGTCGATTGCCGACGCAGTCAGCAGGGACTCAAGGCTGTTTACGAACAGGAAGATGAAAATATATTTTATCGACACAAACGTAAATATCATGGAGAAATCCGGAAATTTGAGCGCGCTAAAGAATTCCAGCGGGACATCATTCAACAGAAATTTCTGATCCACGGCAAAAAGCGAGGCCAGCACCAATCCCAGAATTGCCAATACCAATGGAGCTGGAATATACTGGCTTACCACCTTCGGCAGCATCGGCCACATGGCCATGATGAGGAAAGCCAAACCGCCGATGACAGCCACAATTGGATTTGTCATGTTTATGAGGCTGTTTGGAATTGCCACAATCAATCCAAGCATGCCCTTGGCACTTTGAACCATTTCGGAACCATCCATCCCGACTGCCACATGGAAACTCTTGAGTATGATAATAATTCCAATTCCGGCCAGCATGCCGTGAATAACCGATAAGTTAAAGAAGTTGGTTAGTTTACCGGCTTTCATGAACCCCAATACGATCTGCAATGCGCCGACCACTACAACAACCGCCGTTGTGCGCTGAAAGCCAACAATCGGATCGCCCATTCCCAGTTCAGCAACTGAACCAAGTACGATAACAATCAATCCGGCTGCCGGACCGTTGATGGTTAAATGCGAGCCGCTAAGGAAACCAGCCAGCATGCCACCAACGATACCGGCGATAAGGCCTGCGATGGGAGGAGCGTTGGAGGCCAGGGCGATTCCAAGACATAATGGCAAAGCGATCAGGGAAAGAACGAACCCGGACATGAGATCGGACTTCCAGTTCTGTGTAAGACCAGGCAACCAGTCTTTAGGTACAGGCCCTGCATCGACATTTGTGCTAGGTTCACTGGACATGAATAATTCCTCCCTCAATGGTCGAAACAACGCTCGAATCTGGCGCAATCAAGACCTTGCCTAATACAATTTTGGCTTCATGGCGTACAGAAATTTACAAGTGTCCATGTGCCTCATTTTAGTTGACTGTAGAAGGCTGGTGCTCGAACGCATGTTAGGATTTGTTTAATATTGTAATCATGTGTTAACAATGGATTTGGACCGGCGGCACAATTTTATCAGGTGACAATCTGACTGTTACCTGGATTTAATATGCTCGTACAATATGATAGAAGCTTCTGGTCAGTTTCTGGAACGCCTGTGGAATGAAAGAATGGTCTGTTGAATATATTATCAATTGTTAACGGGTTACCATCATGATTGGTTCGATCCTTGTCGTTGACGACGAACCTGAAATGCAGGCAACGCTGGTCCGGTATTTCAACAGCGAGGGGTTTTCCGTAACTGCGGTAGGTGACGGACAAGCCATGAGCAAGACCCTTTCCAGAGGCGACTTTGATCTGGTCATACTGGATCTTGGGCTGCGTAATGAAACCGGCCTGGACCTTTTGCGCAGCCTCCGCGATATACACAATATCCCGGTAATTATCCTGACTGGAAAATCTGACCCAATTGATCGCACGATCGGACTGGAACTTGGACGATTATGTAACAAAACCGTTTTTCAACCGCGAACTGCTTGCCCGCGTTAAAGCAGTGATGCGGCGCGCTAAGCTCCCACCCTCTTCGAACCAGCACGCTGACCACAATGGAGCCAAATACATCCTGTTTGAGGATTGGCGGATTGATTTGACCGCCCGCACCCTGACCTCAGTTGGAGGACAAAGTGTAGCACTCACAACAGCCGAACTTGATATCCTGGTAGAACTGGCCGGTAACGCTGGTGAAGCAATCACCCGCGACCGACTGA
>QIIJ01000547.1 GCA_003232595.1 Aurantimonadaceae bacterium
CTCACGTAATTTCACCAATCTTTGTTTTGATGTTACCCCGGTTGGTAGTATGAACACGGGGTAACAGAGACCAAATGAAACGGTAAGCCCATGGCCAAACTCTCATTGTCAAACCTGAAATCTGTCATCTATTCCGCAGCCTTTGTTTCGGCTCTCAATGTCACGCCTGCCGCTGGCATTGAAGTGTCCAATTGGGACGCAGTGCTTACGGAAGCCAAAGGGCAGACGGTTTACTGGAATGCCTGGGGCGGCTCGCCGCGCATCAACGACTATATCGCCTGGGCAGGCAGTGAAATTAAAAAACGTTACGGCGTCACCCTTGAGCATGTGAAAGTCAAGGACACGGCGAATGTGGTTTCAACCGTGGTTGCCGAAAAGGCCGCCGGCAAGGATGAGGGCGGCAAGGTCGACCTGATCTGGATAAATGGTGAAAATTTTGCCGCGATGAAACGTCAGAACCTGCTGATGAAACCCGGCTGGGCCGACAAACTGCCCAACTGGCAATATGTCGATGTGGAAAACAAACCCACGATCACCGTTGATTTCACCATTCCAACCGACGGGCTTGAATCGCCCTGGGGCGGGGCCAAGCTGGTGTTTTTCTACGATACAGCACGTACAGAAAAGACCCCCAATTCAGTGCGTGATCTGGTTAAATGGGCAAAAGCCAATCCCGGTCGTTTCACCTATCCACAGCCACCTAATTTCATCGGCTCAACTTTCCTGAAACAGGCATTCACAGAACTTGCCACCGATCCGGCCAAGCTGCTCAAACCGGTGGTTGAAAATGAGTTTGAGACCGTGGCCAAACCACTGTTTGAACTTTTGGACGAGTTGCATCCCAATATGTGGCGCAAGGGCCGGGTTTTCCCCAAAAACCATGTGGCAATGCGCCAGTTGATGGCCGACAAGGAGCTGGACATCATCTTTGCGTTCAATCCGTCTTTTGCCTCAAGCGCCATTGCCAATGAGGAATTGCCTGAAACCGTGCGCTCTTTTGTATTTTCCGGCGGTACGCTCGGCAATACGCATTTTGTGGCTATCCCCTATAATGCGTCAGCAAAAGCAGGTTCACTGGTGCTGGCCAATTTTCTGTTGTCACCGGAAGCTCAGGCGCGCAAGCAGGATCCTAAAATTTGGGGCGACCCAACGGTTTTGAATGTCGACAAGATGAGCGCCGATGACAGGGCGCGTTTTGATGCGCTGGAACTGGGCATCGCCACCTTGAAACCGGCTGAACTCGGCGCCATGCTGCCCGAACCACACCCAAGCTGGATGAACCGGCTGGAAAAAGAATGGGTGCGTCGCTATGGGGTTGGGAATTGAGGGTTTGGTGGAGAGCGTACTTCCGGCCGTTTTCCCTCCCCAATTTTGGGGAGGGTGGCAGCGCGAATGCGCTGACGGGTGGGGTTATCCGACCAGAAAGACTTGCCGGGTTTGCAATTTAATTTCAGTGAACACATCCAGTATTTCGGGATGTGGTATTTCCTTAACCCCACCCGTCTCATGCGTTCCGCATGATCCACCCTCCCCTGAAATCAGGGGAGGGAACAAGGAACAATTGTCCAGCTTCGATAGACCGGCCGTCAAACTCATCGATAATTGCACTATCGAGATTTTTTTGGCTCAGGAGGTTGAACCTTTCATTGCGACACTCTCAGAACTGAAGAATAGTTCCCGATAATGCTCCGCCTTGCTCCCGCTCTTGCCATTGTCATCCTCACAGGCCCGATTGCCTTTGGGCTTCTGGCGACCTTGCTTCCGGCCCTTGGTTATTTTCCTTCGCTTGGTGGTGAAACATTTTCACTGGAACCGTTTTACCAGTTGTTTGACAGACCGGGATTGTGGCGCTCGGTGGTGCTCTCGTTTTCCTCCGGCATCATCACCACGGCCATTTCGTTGACAATCGTTTTGCTGTTTGTGGCTGGATGGTCGGGCACGGCGATATTTCGACGGCTACAATATATGGTCTCGCCGCTGTTGTCTGTCCCCCATGCGGCAGCGGCTTTCGGGCTGGCATTTCTGATTGCGCCTTCGGGCTGGATTTTGCGCATAATGTCGCCGGAACTGACCGGTTTTGAACGCCCGCCGGATGTGCTGATATTGAACGACCCGATGGGCCTTTCAATGATGGCCGGGCTGATTGTCAAGGAAACGCCGTTCCTGTTGCTTGTCATCCTGGCAGCCCTGCCGCAAACCAATGCCAGGCATTATACAAGGATTGCCGCCGGTCTGGGATACGGACGCATTGCCGGATTTATCCACTGTGTGTGGCCGCAAACCTATGGTCAGATCCGGCTTGCGGTTTTTGCCGTCATTGCCTACGCCTCCTCGGTGGTTGATGTGGCAATCATTCTCGGGCCGGACAGTCCCGCGCCACTTTCTCCACGCCTGCTATCGTGGATGAACGACCCTGATCTGGCGTTGCGCTTTGAAGCATCCGCCGGGGCAATTTTGCAACTGGGTGTGACCATTGCCGCACTTGTTTTCTGGCTGGCGGTTGAAAAAGTCGGGGCGCTGCTGCGCTCTTCGCTGTGCCAAAGCGGCACCCGGTTTGTCCGCGACTGGCCCCTGCGGGCGTTCGGCGTTGGCTCCATCAGCCTTTCCGCCATTCTGGTTTTCCTCGGCCTTGCAATTCTGGCGATCTGGTCGATTGCCGGATTCTGGTCGTTTCCCGACGCTTTACCGGATACATTTTCACTTAAAAGCTGGCGGCGGTCATGGCCAAGCCTTGGCCAGCCCCTGTGGAATTCACTGCTGGTCGGGACCATTGCGACGCTGATTGCAATCATAATCACCCTTGCCTGTCTGGAACAGGAGGCACGCACGGGCCGCTCCGGCGGATCGCGTTCGCTGCTGTTTGTCTATCTGCCGCTGATCGTGCCGCAGACCGGCTTTGTGTTCGGCCTGCAGGTGTTTTTCCTCAAACTCGGACTGGATGCGACCCTGGTGGCGCTGGTTTTTGTTCATCTGATTTTTGTGCTTCCTTATGTGTTTTTGTCGCTTTCCGACCCCTGGCGGGCTTGGGACAAACGTTATGCCAGCATTGCCCACGGGCTGGGTGCGGGGCAGAACCGCACTTTCTGGCGCATCCGGCTGCCGATGCTGGCACGCGCTTCGCTGATTGCTGCAGCGGTCGGGTTTTCGGTCTCGATCAGCCAATATCTGCCAACCGTGCTGATTGGCGCCGGGCGGTTACCAACCATCACCAGTGAGGCGGTGGCGCTTGCATCCGGAGGTGACAGGCGCATCATCGGGGTTTATGCATTTTTACAAATGATATTGCCCTTTGCGGGCTTTCTGGTAGCGGCACTTGTGCCTGCCCTGATGTTCCGCAACCGGCGTGATCTGAAAGTCAGTTGATGCCGCCCGACAACTACCCCTCGTCTGTCCTTGAACTGAATGACGTTCTGATTACCCTGGACGGGCAAGAGCTGATCAGTATTTCCGACCGGATTGAACCCGGCGAGGTTCTTACAGTCATGGGTTCATCGGGCTCGGGAAAATCAACCCTGCTTGCCTATATCGGCGGGTTTCTTGATCCTGTGTTTGAAGCTACCGGCGATATCATCCTTTGCGGTCGCAATATTGCGAAACTGCCTGCTGAACAACGCCGGGTCGGTATTCTGTTTCAGGATCCACTGCTGTTTCCCCATATGTCGGTCGGCGGCAATCTTGTGTTTGCCATTCCGGCCACCTTCAGGGGCAAAGTTGCCCGCAAAAATATCGCAGAACAGGCGCTCAACGAGGCCGGCCTGGATGGTTTTTTCAACCGCGATCCGGCAACACTTTCCGGTGGTCAAAAGGCCCGGGTTGCGTTGATGCGGGTATTGCTTGGCGAACCTGATGCGCTGTTGCTCGATGAACCCTTCTCCAAACTTGATGCGGCCCGGCGCGGGAAAATCCGCGAATTTGTGCTCGGCGAAGCCAAGAGGCGCAAGCTGCCGGTATTGCTCGTCACCCACGACCACGCCGATGCTGATGCCGCCGGGGGGCGGGTGTTCGAATTGTCAGGTGAGTGAAAGGGCACGATCCAGATCGGCGGCGATCAATTCGTCAACATCTTCAATGCCTACCGATAGGCGCAGCAAATCCGGCGATATGCCTTCCTCAATGGTCTGCCGGTGTTCGACCAGACTTTCCACACCGCCAAGCGACGTTGCGCGGTGAAAGAGTTTTAACTGCCCGCATACCTCCAGCGCTCGGGAGCCTTTGACAAGGAATGAAAGGAGCGAACCAAAGCCGTTGCGCATCTGATGTGCGGCCACATTATAGTCGGGGCTCGATGGCAGACCCGGATAAAAGACATTTTCCACCTGATCATGATTGAGTAAATATTCGGCAATTTTCATCGCTGATGCACTCATCCGCTCCATCCGTAACGGCAGGGTCCGCATGCCGCGGATCAACAGCCAGGCCTCGAATGAACCGAGCAGTGCACCGGCATCATGGCGGTCGGTTTTGATCACCTGCCAGATCGGTATATCTGCATCCTTAACGCCCAAAAAACCGGCAAGAACATCCGAATGACCATTGATGCCCTTGGTCGCCGAGTGCATGACGATATCCGCACCAAGCGCCAGCGGAT
>QIIJ01000374.1 GCA_003232595.1 Aurantimonadaceae bacterium
AGGATTTCACCCTGCTGATAAGCACTGGTAAAGCGCGTATTTGCGTTGGTGACTTCGAGTTTTAACTCGCGGCAGATGAAAGTCAGTCCAGCATTGCGCATCAAAGCACCTGGTAACAACCCGGCTTCGGTCAAGATCTGAAATCCGTTGCAGATGCCCAATACTGAAATGCCTTTTGCCGCAGCTTTGCCAATGGCACTCATCACAGGAGAGCGGGCAGCAATAGCGCCTGCGCGCAGATAATCGCCGTAGGAAAAACCGCCGGGAATGACTATCAGGTCACTCTTCGGGAGGGCGGTTTCCGTATGCCATACCGTTCGGGGTGCCTTGCCGGATATTTTGTGCAAGGCTGCAATCATGTCGCGATCACGGTTGGAGCCGGGGAAGATGATGACAGTAGAATTCACGCAACCAGCTCCACCGAATAGTCTTCAATCACTGTATTTGCCAACAACTTTTCGCACATGGCCTTCAGAGTGTCTTTTGCCGCACTCTTTGATGTCGCTTCCAGTTGCACGTCGAATATCTTGCCTTGCCGGATGGATGCAATACCTTCAAAGCCAAGCGCGTTGAGCGAGCCTTCAATTGCTTTGCCTTGCGGGTCCAGAACACCAAATTTAAGACGCACTGTTACGCGTGCTGAAAATTGTGTCATGCCGGTCAGTCCGTTTTCACCAGTACCGGCCCCGGTCCGCGCACCGGTTCATTTTCATTGAGAATACCCAGGCGGTTTGCAACTTCGCGATAGGCTTCCAAAAGGCCGCCAAGGTCTTCGCGAAAGCGGTCTTTATCCAGTTTGTCTTTTGTCTTGATATCCCACAACCTGCATGAATCAGGCGAAATTTCATCAGCAATGACAATTCGCATGACATCATTTTCAACCAGGCGGCCACATTCGATCTTGAAATCGACCAGTTGAATGCCAACCCCCAGAAACAGCCCTGAGACAAAATCGTTGACCCGAATGGCAAGCGCCATGATGTCGTCAATTTCCTGAGGTGCCGCCCAGCCGAATGCAGTGATGTGCTCCTCCGAAACCATCGGATCGTCAAGCTCGTCGGATTTGTAATAAAATTCAATAATGGAACGCGGAAGTACGCTTCCCTCCTCAACTCCAAGCCGTTTAGACAAAGACCCGGCAGCAATATTGCGTACGACAACTTCAATCGGGATGATCTCCACCTCCTTGATCAATTGTTCACGCATATTCAGTCGCTTGATAAAGTGGGTCGGAATGCCGATGCGATTGAGGTGACTAAAGATGTACTCCGAAATCCGGTTATTCAACACACCCTTGCCATCAACGACTTCATGCTTTTTTGCATTGAAGGCGGTTGCATCATCTTTGAAGAACTGCACCAGAGTACCAGGTTCCGGACCCTCATAGAGGATTTTTGCCTTGCCTTCGTAAATTCGGCGGCGTCGCGTCATCATTGTCACCAAATGTCTGTGTCGAATATACCCCGATTGGGGGTGCCTGCAAACTGGCAGACCCGAAGGAGAATCATCCCGAGCCCGCTTATTATTTCATACTTCAATCAGAGATTGGAAACAAATTTATCGCGACCTTCAGTATGATTAGCCACAGAAAACGGCTGCAGTTTGATTGGTAATATTACAAGTGGACGATCTTTGTCCGAGGTCGTTGATTTGCCGGTGATCACACTCTACATAGGAAAGGAAGCGGCGATTCATCAAAGCTGGTGAAACTGCCTGTAGAAATCGATTGTAGGAGACCTAAATGGCTGGAATGAAAGATCGTAAAGAAGGATTTGAAAAGAAATTTGCCCACGATGCCGAACTAAGATTTAAATCCGAAGCGCGGCGAAATAAACTGCTTGGTCTTTGGGCGGCTGAAATATTGGGAAAAACCGGCGATGATGCCGAAGCCTATGCCAAAGAAGTGATTATCGCCGATTTTGAAGAGGCTGGCGACGAAGATGTCTTTCGCAAGGTGCGCGGCGATCTGGATGCATCCACCAGCGATGATACAATCAGGGATACGATGATTGATCTTATGGCAACTGCGATCGACCAGGTTCAATCAGAATAAACCAGCGGGTTTCATAACAAGGACGACTGCATGAACCGACTGCGCAGGCTGCTGGAAAACGATGGAACAGTTGTATCCGCCTGGTGCGGGATAACTGACCGCTATTATCTTGAAGCTGTTGCCGGGTGCAGTTTTGATGCCGTAACGCTGGAAATGCAGCATGGTTTACAAACCGAAAGCAGCATCATCAGCGGTATTGCCGACGTTGCTAAATCTGGCAAACCTGTCATCGTTCGAGTGCCTGTCCGACGGTTTGAGTTGGCCAGCAAGGCGCTGGACATGGGGGCCCACGCAGTGATTGCACCGATGATCAACACTGTTGAGGATGCCCGATCATTTGCCGCTTACATGAAATATCCCCCCAATGGTGAACGTTCGCACGGGGCTACCCAGGCTGTTCATGTGCTTGGATGCAAAAGTGTAGTCGAATATCTTGCTTCCGCAGATGCTGATACGATGGCAATTGCAATGATAGAAACCGTTGAGGCAGTTAACAATGCTGAAGCCATTTTGGATGTTGATGGTATAGACGGCATATTGATCGGCCCGTCGGATCTGTCGATATCCTATTTGAATTCGCCTGTTCCTGACCCATTTGGCGAGGCAACAATTGGTATAATAGGCGATCTTGCAACAATGGCTCGCGCCAAAAACAAGCTTGCTGCAATATTTTGCTTAACGGCGGAAAAGGTGGATCTGGCCCACAATTTGGGTTTCCGCCTGATGGCCGTTGGCATGGATACCCTTTACATCAGAGATGGCTGCGAAACCATGCTTTCGCGGATGACCTTCCGGTGATCTGGTTCAAGCCTTCAATTGGGACAGAAACTTTGAAAAAACCATCAGGCCTTCTGGCCAGGGTCCGTGCCCGCTTGCCGCATTGATGTGGCCCTGTTCACCTGCGTCGACCAGAAGCGAACCCCAGCTTGCGGCCATGTCATCTGCGATCAGGTAGTCGCAGAACCGGTCGTTTCGGCTGGCAACAACAATTGAGGGAAAGGGCAGCGGGTCGCGCGGGTAGGGGCCAAATGTCATCAGATGTTTTGGTTTGATCAATGGATTTTCAACATCGGGCGGGGCGACCAGAAATGCCCCTCTTACTTTCTGGCGCAACAGATCATCAAATTGGTGGGCGCATTGGACCACAACCTGGCATCCAAGCGAGTGGGCCACAATCACCACCGGGCTTTTGGACTTTCGCAATGTACGAAGAAAACTGCCGCCCCATTCTTCCAGAACAGGCTTGTGCCAATCATCCTGTTCGACCCGGATAGCCGTCTTCAATTTGCTCTGCCATCGGGATTGCCAATGATCTTCTGGTGAATTTGTGTATCCAGGCACCATAAGAAGGGTTGCTTCTGAGGTTTTCAATCTGCTTCCTCACTGGTTCGAATTTGCGGCTTGTGACATTATTATTCGCAAATCGTCAATATCTGGCCCAGCGGTTTTTTGATCTTGGCAACGGCAGGTACAGTTGCATCTCTTGCAGGGTGACCAATAGCCATGATCATAACCGGTTTTTCAGAATCAGGGCGGTCCAGCATCTGATTAAGAAATCGCATCGGGTTTGGAGTGTGGGTCAAGCAGGAAAGACCGGCCTCATGCAGGGCAGTAATCAGAAAACCGGTGGCAATGCCGACACTCTCCGGAACATAGTAGTTTTTATACCGGGTTCCATCATCAAATTCACCGTAGCGTTGGGCAAAAATAATGACCAGCCAGGGTGCTATATCGAGATGTGGTTTGGAAACACCGGTGCCAATCGGTTCCAGCGCCTTGATCCATTCGTCGCCACCGCCGCCAGCATAGAATTTTTCTTCTTCGCGTTCAGCGGCCTGTCTTATCCGGTGTTTAAAGTCGGGGTTGGAAATCGCCACAAAATGCCAGGGCTGATGATTGGCACCGCTGGGAGCTGTTCCGGCAGCCTTGACGCAATCCAATATAATTTTGCGTGCAACAGGGCGATCTGAAAAATCACGCACTGAATG
>QIIJ01000598.1 GCA_003232595.1 Aurantimonadaceae bacterium
AGCACAATTCGACCACACGTAGTCTAGGATGCGGTCGCGAAGCGGGGCAAGGAAGCGACACGATCTGTTGACTTGGTTTTTCACCCACCCTCGGCCAGGCACTGTCACGTTAATCGGAGGTGACTGAAAAGGACCGTAGTGACACCCTTTCAGGTTGCTGCGCTCGCACTTTCCCATACGTTGAACGCGTCGGTTCGAAATTGCTTGAACGTGGATCTGCTGAGTAAATGGCGTTGGACGTAGAAGGTATTGTAGACCGAGGAGTGGATATTCAGGAAACGTTGCGCGGAACCCGATGATTTGAATCTCTGCTGTTTCCGCTCTCTCCGTCGCACTGGCTGATGCGAGTTCTCCGCACGATTATTCGCACGCTTGTCGTCAATATGTTCAGCCGTCAGGCCAAGGGTCCGAAATGCGACGTGATAAGACCTGAGTTTGTCGGTTGTGATCCGCGTTGGTGCCCACCCTTGTTTCTTCAGCAGTTTCCGCACCAACTTCATCGCTGCCTTGGCGTTGCGCTTTGATTGCACGAGAAAATCCAGAACCTCGCCTTCATTGTCGACGGCTCGCCATAGCCAATGACGTCGCCCTCGGATAACAATGACCATTTCATCGAGATGCCAATAATCGCTCGGTGCGGGCCGCATACGGCGTAGATTCCGCGCGATCGGCGCGCCAAATTTCAAAAACCAGCGCCGTACGCTCTCGTAGGAAACATCCAGGCCCCGCTCCGCCAATAGATCCTCCACATCGCGATAACTCAAAGTGAAGCGGGCATAGAGCCAAACAGCGTGGCGAATGATGTCAGGTGGAAAGCGGTGGCGTGTGAAGGAGACGGTTCGCATCTCGACATGCTACACTGCAGAGGCGATTGAAGGCAGAGCGCTTAACGTGACAATGCCGCCGAAGGAACTGTTCCGGAAAATTCTGAGCCTGATCGATGATCTACGGCGAAGAGCCGCTCCGGCGTAGGTCAGGGGAATCGACGGCCAGGTGAAAACGACAGGAGGGGTGTGTCCGAAGGCGGAAAATCTGGACAAATGGCCTTCCAAGCGCGGGCCGATTACCAAAATCACGCCATCGGATGGCTGCAAAGGGGATGCTGTTCTCCAGGCCGGTGGGAATGTGGTGAGATATTGACGAAATTGGATGTCATCTGGGGAATGTCGACTATAACGTCTTGCTAACAAAGGCCGCGTCGATTGACTCTGACTCCATTGGTTTTTTCAATAAGGCGAGAAATATGGATATCGCATTAATAGTCGTTCTGGTTGCTGTCGCGCTAATCGTTTTATATGTGATCGCGATATTTAATAAACTGGTTACGCTAAAGAATCGCTTCAAAAACGCCTTTTCACAGATCGAGGTGCAATTAAAACGGCGTTACGACCTGATACCAAATCTTGTCGAGACCGCCAAGGGTTATATCAAGCACGAACGTGGAACCCTGGAGGCAGTGGTTGAGGCGCGCAATGCGGCGGCAAATTTGCTATCCAACGCCGCGGCTGATCCGAGCGATGCCGGGGCCATGAAGGACCTGATCGGTGCGGAAGGCAAACTGGCCGGTGCCTTGATGAATTTTAATATGGTGATGGAGGCCTATCCGGATCTGAAGGCCAGCCAGAACATGATGAAGTTAAGTGAAGAGCTTACCAGCACAGAAAACAAGGTTTCCTTCGCCCGCCAAGCCTTCAACGACCAGGTGATGGCTTATAACATTTATAAACAGAGCTTCCCCCCCGTGTTCTTCGCTCCGACGTTCGGGCATGCGCAGGACGCGACATTGCTGGAATTTGAAGATAGCGAAGCCATCCAAGACGCGCCAAAAGTATCGTTTTAATTGTTGTTTGTTACCTGGCGTTTGAAATGAATTTCTTTGAATCACAAGACCGCGTCCATAAAAACACGTTTCAGCTTATCTTCCTGTTTACTCTTGCTGTGATCGCCTTAATCATCATGACCAATCTCTTGGTCATGGTGGTGTTCGGTTATATCAATCGCGAACAAATGCAAGACGGTGAGACATTAATCCAGCTAATGGATTGGCAGACATTTGCCGCTATCAGCGCAGGTGTCGGTGTCGTGGTGTCGGTGGGCAGTCTATACAAGATCATGGCCTTATCGGCTGGTGGCAAAACCGTTGCGGAGGCACTGGGTGGAAAACTGATCCCGCAAAATACCGACGATCTGTCGCAACGCAAATTGCTGAATGTGGTGGAGGAAATGGCGATCGCTTCCGGCACGCCGGCGCCGCCGGTTTATTTGCTAGCGGAGGAGGCAGGTATTAATGCCTTTGCGGCCGGTTTCTCGCCACGTGATGCCGTCATCGGGGTTACCCAGGGGACGATCGATCATTTAAGTCGTGATCAGCTGCAAGGCGTCATTGCCCATGAGTTCAGCCATATATTCAATGGCGATATGCGGCTCAACATCCGCTTAATGGGCGTGCTAAACGGCATCCTGATTATCGGCATAATTGGCTACTTAATTTTACGTTCCGCTTCTTATTCAAGGCGCGGGCGGAGTAGCGGTAAAGGAACAGGCGGAATACTGGCGCTGGCTATTGGGCTGATGGTCATCGGCTTTGCCGGTACATTCTTCGGTGGTCTAATCAAGGCTGCGGTGAGCCGGCAACGGGAATACCTGGCGGATGCCTCAGCGGTTCAGTTTACCCGCAACCCGGACGGGATTGCGGGTGCTTTGAAGAGAATCGGCGGGCTCGAGTTCGGTTCAAAAGTGGAAAACCCTGGCGCACCCGAAGTCAGCCATGCCTTTTTTGCCCAGGGCATTTCGGGTTTTATGCAAACATTGTCCGCCACGCACCCGCCGCTGGCCAAGCGTATCCTGCGTATCGATCCTCATTGGAACGGCAAATTCGATTCTTCCGACAAAACCGATTCACCCCGAGATGAGGAAGAGGCCGACAAAAAAGAACCCCTGACGCGTAAAGAGCTTGCCAAAAAAGTCGCCACTGTCGTCACCGGCGCCGCAATGGCCGAGGTCGCGAATGCAATTGATCAAATTGGCAACCCGAAACAGGAAACCATCAATTACGCCCGCTCGCTGATATCAGAGTTGCCCATGGTCATTAAAGAGGCTGCCCGTGAGCCCCATGGGGCCCGCGCCGTTATTTATTCCCTGGTGCTCGATCCGGGACAGGAGGTTCGTGGCAGGCAATTGAAGCATTTGCAGGAGTATGCCGATCCGGATGTCTTCGTGTTAACGCACAAACTAATACCGGAGATGGATGGACTCGATATCAAATATCGGCTGCCACTGATCGATATCGCCATCCCGGCACTGAAGCAGTTATCAATCGGTCAATACAAACCCTTCAGAGAGAATCTAATTGCGTTGATTGAAATGGATTCCAGGGTCGATCTGCTGGAATGGTCGTTACAGAAAATTCTGTTTAACCACCTGGATGGGCAATTCTTCAAGCTGACACACACAAAATCGCGCTATTCCCATCTCGGTCAGATCGAGCATGATATTGAGTTGATCCTCTCCGCAATGGCCTATGCCGGTCATCGGGATCGAAACGATATTGAAGAAGCATTCAGTGCAGCAACAAAAACGCTGAAGTTCAGGGGACTTAAATTAGTGGCAAAAAATGAAATCGGTCTTTCGGATCTGGATCGTTCCCTGCAACAACTTGCCAAGCTGAAACCCCTGGTCAAGCCGCAACTGCTGAAGGCTTGTGCCGCGAGTGTCGTACACGATCGAAAAATATCTCCCGTTGAAGTCGAATTATTGCGCGCCTTTTCGGATGCCCTCGATTGTCCCATGCCGCCGATAATCTCGTTGTAGTAAGCAGCGGACCGATAAACATGGTGCAGTCCGCCGACGGGACGCCTCCCAGGGTCGAGGCGGGAGTGGAGGAAGTCCTGCGTGGCGTCGACCGTGGCCCGACGGCCATGGTGACCCGGCAGGGCAGTGTCAAAGCAAATTGGCTTGAACCGGGCAGGTGCGTTCCGTAGCCTCCCGCGATGAGCAATCCATTTCGTTATTTTAACAGCTCGC
>QIIJ01000019.1 GCA_003232595.1 Aurantimonadaceae bacterium
GAAGTCACCATCGGCGTCGAGCGGCTGCATCTGGAGCAGGATGCGGGCAAAAGCCTGCATGACCAGCACCCGACCATGTCCTATGTGGATTTGAACCGCTCAGGCGTGGCGCTGATGGAGATTGTCTCCCGACCGGATTTGCGTTCCTCCGACGAAGCAAAAGCCTATGTGACAAAATTGCGCACCATCCTGCGCTATCTTGGCACTTGTGATGGCAATATGGAGCAGGGCTCCATGCGGGCTGATGTCAATGTTTCGGTGCGTAAACCGGGTGGAGAATTCGGCACGCGGTGTGAAATCAAGAATGTCAATTCTATTCGCTTCATGGGCCAGGCCATCGAATATGAAGCCCGCCGCCAGATCGAAATCCTCGAAGATGGCGGTAAAATCGAACAACAGACCCGCCTGTTTGATCCGGCAAAGGGCGAAACCCGTTCCATGCGCTCCAAGGAAGAAGCACATGATTATCGCTACTTCCCCGATCCGGACCTGTTGCCACTTGAATTTGACGATGCTTTTGTTGAAGCGCTCAAGGCAGATCTGGTTGAACTGCCGGATGACAAACGTGCCCGATTTATTGATGAATTGGGCCTTTCCGCCTATGACGCGTCCATTTTGGTGGCTGACAAGGCGGTTGCCGACTTTTTTGAGGGTGTTGCCAAGGGTAGAGATGGCAAGCAGGCTGCAAACTGGGTGATCAATGATTTGCTTGGTGCTCTCAACAAGGCGGGCAAGGGTATCGATGAAACACCGGTTTCCGCAGAACAGCTGGGCGGTATCATAGACCTTATTAAAAAGGAAACCATTTCCGGCAAGATTGCCAAGGATCTGTTTGAAATAGGGTGGCGAGCCAGCCAAAATTGTCGATCAACGCGGCATGGCACAGGTGACCGACACCGGCGCAATCGAGGAAGCCGTCGACGCGGTTATTGCGGCCAACCCGGATCAGGTGGCCAAGGTATTGGACAAGCCAGGCATGATTGGCTGGTTTGTCGGTCAGGTGATGAAATCAACGGGCGGCAAGGCCAATCCCAAGGCAGTTAATGAATTGCTGCGCAAAAAAATCGGGCTGTGAAATGTGGGTCCGCACATTTGGCAGCAAGGATATTGATGCCATCAGCGCACTTTTGGTCAAAACCTGGCATGCGACCTATGATGATATCTATGGCGTTGAACGGGTGAATGAAATTACCGCTGAATGGCACAATCCCAGTGCACTTGCGATGCAGGTCCGCATGCTCAACAGCGAGTGTCTGGTGGCGGATAATGGTAAAAACATCGCCGGCATGGCCTATGGCCGTGAGGAAGAGCCGGGCATCATCAAACTGCATCAGCTCTATGTGCTGCCTGACTTTCATGGCCAGGGTGTTGGTGCCATGCTGCTGAAGGAAATTGAAGATTCATTCTTTGATGCCAAGCAGTTTTTCCTCGAAGTAGAGGAGAAAAACATCCAGGCGATCCGGTTCTATGAAAAACACGACTACAGGCAATCCGGGACAGTCGATAATTGCGGACGTGAAGATTCAGGCATTGCTGCGCTGGTGTTTACCAGAAACCGCAGTTGAACAGTTTCGCTCACCGCAACAACTTTGTTTCCTCAATTCCACCTTCAATCAAACCCATGCGTTTGTCGAGGTATAGCTGGCAGAGTTCAATCAGTTCTTCTGTTTGTCCGGTGAAAAAATGATTGGCCTGAGACACGATATTCTGGGTAATGGTAATACCTTTTTGGGTCTGCAGCTTTTCAATCAACACCTGCACATCTTCCGGGTTTGAAACCCGGTCGTTTTCACCATGAATGATCAGTCCGGATGAAGGGCAGGGGGCAAGGAAAGCAAAGTCATAAATATTAGGCTGCGGTGAAATTGACATAAACCCTTCGATTTCAGGACGCCGCATCAACAATTGCATGCCAATCCAGGCGCCAAAAGAAAAGCCGGCAATCCAGCATCCGGTTGAATCAGGATGATGGGACTGTACCCAGTCGAGCGCTGCTGCCGCATCTGAAAGCTCTCCGTGACCATGGTCAAAATCACCTTGCGAATTGCCGACACCGCGAAAATTGAACCGCAATGTTGTAAAACCGCTATTGACGAACATATAAAACAGCTCATGAACCAGCGGATTGTTCATTGTGCCACCAAATTTCGGGTGCGGGTGGGGGTGAAGTATCAACGCGATGGGAGCATTTTTATCGGCAGAAGGTTGATAACGACCTTCAAGGCGGCCCACCGGGCCGTTAAACAGGACTTCTGGCATAGATTGCTCCAGGTTTACCGAAATATGATACAGATATTTTCTGCCCGGTTGACGCTCCAGCGCCAACGCCATAAACCGGCGATAGTTTAAATTCTGCTGTACGGACTACCGTCCATAAGTTTCAAAGGCTGTCTTAAGCCAAAACACTGATGAAATTCAAGAAAATTGCACATTGTGTGTCGTGCAAAGTGTGATGTGCAAACCTTCGGTGGATTTGTTGGAGAAATTGGCGACCAAAATCGCAGGTTATATCAGTATGACAACCAAACGAACGTATCTGGACTACAATGCAAGTGTACCCCTGATGTCGGCTGCGCGTGAAGCAATGGTTTCAGCGTTGGATGTCGTCGCCAACGCCTCATCGGTGCACATGGATGGCAGAAATAACCGGGGTCTGGTTGAAAAGGCCCGAAGCAATGTGGCTAAACTGGTTGGAGCGGATCCCGCAAATGTAGTATTTACCAGCGGTGCAACAGAGGCAGCGCAACTGGCCCTTTCACCGCTTTTGCAGGACAAAAACTCCCCCGTCACACTGAGCAACCTATATGTCAGTGCAATCGAACATCCTTGCATATCGAACGGCGGCCGATTTTCTGACAATGATATCGAAACATTCCCGGTGACCGGCCAGGGTATTGTTGATCTTGCGTTGCTCAAGGAAATGCTTGCCAATCGGAACACAAAATCTCCATTTCTGCTTGCTTTGATGCTGGCCAACAATGAGACCGGCATCATTCAGCCGGTGCAGGAAGTCTTCGCCATGGTTAAAAACGCCGGTGGATATCTGCTCGTTGATGCTGTGCAGGCCGCAGGACGTATTGCCATCGATATGCATGAACTGTCTGCAGATTTTCTGATTTTATCCAGCCACAAGCTGGGCGGTCCACAAGGTGCGGGCGCACTTGTTTGTGGCCGGGGAAACCTCAAGCCATCGCCAATAATATTGGGTGGTAGCCAGGAAAACAAATTGCGAGCGGGCACAGAAAATGTTGCCGCAATTGCCGGATTTGGAGTTTCTGCGCAAATTGCGGTGGAACAACTTGAACACATGCGAAAAATAGCATATATACGAAATGACTTTGAATTGAAACTTTCTGCTCTAAGCAAAAATTTGGATGGCAGGTTTGGCTCTCTGAAAATTTTTGGCAAGGATGTGGACCGGATTGCCAATACTTCCTGTTTTGCCATTCGGGGAATAAATGCTGAAACGGCATTGATATCACTCGATCTGGATGGCATATCAGTATCAACCGGTTCTGCCTGTTCATCTGGCAGAATAGAAGCCTCCCAGGTGTTGAATGCCATGGGGGTGGATGAAGAGGAGGCCCGTGGGGCAATTCGTGTCAGTATGGGATGGGATACCACTCCGGAGGACACGAAAAGATTTTTGGAGGCGTTTGCTTCCTATTTAAGGCGTCTGGCCTGAAAATTTGGGTCAGATTTACATAATCTCGACTGGCGGGCCTTGAACCCGCATAGATGGAGAGCAGTATGGCTGCGGTACAAGAGACCATCGATCAGGTGCGCCAGATCGATGTTGATCAATATAAATATGGGTTTTCCACCGATATTGAATCGGACAAGGCACCGATTGGCCTGAATGAGGATATCGTTCGTTTTATTTCGGCCAAGAAGAACGAACCCCAATGGATGCTCGACTGGCGGCTTGAAGCTTTTGCCCGCTGGAAAACCATGACCGAGCCCACCTGGGCAAGGGTTAATTACCCTGAAATCGATATGCAGCAGATCTATTTCTATTCTGCGCCCAAATCCATGTCGGACGGTCCGCAAACGATTGATGATGTGGACCCGGAATTGCTGCGCACCTATGAAAAACTCGGCATTCCGCTTCGCGAGCAGGAAATTCTTGCCGGTGTACAGACTTCCAAGATTGCCGTTGATGCGGTGTTTGACTCGGTTTCCGTGGTCACAACTTTCAAGGAAGAGCTTTCCAAAGCAGGGGTGATCTTTTGCCCGATTTCCGAGGCCATTCAGGAACATCCTGAACTGGTGAAGAAATATCTGGCAACCGTGGTGCCAACTACTGATAATTATTACGCCACGCTCAATTGTGCGGTCTTCACTGATGGTTCCTTTGTCTACATCCCGGAAGGGGTGCGCTGCCCGATGGAGCTTTCGACCTATTTCCGTATCAACGAGTTGAATACCGGCCAGTTTGAACGCACGCTGATCATTGCCGAAAAAGGCTCTTATGTTTCCTATCTCGAAGGCTGCACCGCGCCGCAGCGCGATGAAAACCAATTGCATGCAGCAGTGGTGGAACTGATTGCTTTTGATGATGCAGAAATAAAATATTCGACTGTTCAAAACTGGTATCCGGGCGATGCGGACGGAAAGGGCGGCATCTACAACTTTGTTACCAAGCGCGGTGATTGCCGCGGCAAAAATTCCAAGATTTCCTGGACCCAGGTTGAAACCGGTTCGGCTATCACCTGGAAATATCCTTCCTGCATTCTGCGCGGCGATGGATCCCAGGGTGAGCCGTTTCCAACGGCATGCAACAGGTCGATAGCGGCACCAAGATGTTGCATCTCGGCAAAAACACCAAAAGCCGCATCATCTCCAAGGGGATTTCGGCAGGTCGTTCGCAAAATACATACAGGGGACAAGTCTCCGCCCATCGCAAGGCATCTGATGCGCGCAATTTTACACAGTGCGATTCGCTGCTGATCGGCAATGATTGCGGTGCCCACACGGTGCCCTATATTGAGGCCA
>QIIJ01000644.1 GCA_003232595.1 Aurantimonadaceae bacterium
TCCACATCGGCATCAGTCATGATGATGATCTTGTGATAACGCGCCTTTTCGATGTTGAATTCATCGCGGCCAATGCCGGTGCCAAGTGCGGTGATCAGCGTACCGATCTGCTCTGACCCGAGCATCTTGTCAAAGCGCGCACGCTCGACATTGAGCACCTTGCCACGCAGGGGCAGGATGGCCTGGTTTTTGCGGGAACGGCCCTGTTTGGCCGAACCACCGGCGCTGTCGCCCTCGACAATAAAGATTTCAGACTTGGCCGGATCGCGCTCCTGACAATCGGCAAGCTTGCCGGGCAGCGAAGCGATATCAAGCACGCCCTTGCGCCTTGTCAGTTCACGCGCCTTGCGGGCGGCCTCACGGGCTGAAGCCGCTTCAATGACCTTGGACATCACGATCTTGGCGTCAGAAGGGTGTTCCTCAAACCACTCTTTCAGGGTCTGGTTGACCAGGCTCTCAACCACCGGACGCACTTCGGAGGAGACCAGCTTGTCCTTGGTCTGCGAGGAGAATTTCGGGTCCGGCACCTTGACCGACAAAACGCAGGTCAACCCCTCGCGACAGTCATCGCCGGTAAGTGTCACCTTTTCGCGCTTCATGATGCCCGATGCATCCGCATAGCCGGTCACCTGACGGGTCAGTCCGCCGCGAAAACCGGCCATGTGGGTGCCGCCATCACGTTGCGGAATGTTGTTGGTGAAACACAGGACATTTTCGTGGTAGCTGTCGTTCCACCAAAGCGCCAGTTCAACGGTAATGCCATCCTTCTCTGACTTGAGGTAAATCGGCTGGTCGATCAGTGCGTTTTTGGAACGATCAAGGTAACGGACAAACTCCTCCAGCCCGCCTTCGTAATAAAGCTCGGTCGATTTGGTCTCCGAATGACGGTTATCGACAAGGATGATTTTGGCGCCGGAATTGAGAAATGCCAGTTCGCGCAACCGGTGTTCAAGCGTCTGATACTTGAACTCAACCATGGTGAAAGTATCAGTCGAGGGAAGGAAAGTGACTTCGGTTCCCTTCTCATCGCCGCATTCACCGGTTGCAGAAAGCGGGCCATCGGAAACACCATGAGTAAAGCTCATTTCATGAATTTTACCGCCGCGCCTGATCTTGAGCGACAAGGCTTTTGAAAGCGCATTGACTACCGAAACACCGACCCCGTGCAGGCCACCTGAAACCTTGTAGGAATTCTGGTCAAATTTACCACCCGCATGAAGCTGTGTCATGATCACTTCGGCAGCTGAAATGCCTTCTTCGGTGTGGATATCTGTCGGGATGCCACGTCCATTGTCGGTCACGGTGACTGAGCCATGAGTGTTACGCTGACATGGTCGGCGTGGCCGGCTAATACCTCGTCGATGCCGTTGTCGACCACCTCATAAACCATGTGGTGCAGGCCCGAGCCGTCATCGGTATCTCCAATATACATGCCAGGGCGTTTGCGCACCGCATCAAGGCCCTTGAGAACCTTGATAGAATCCGCGCCATAATCGGCATTAGCGGCTTCGATTTTTGCGTCAGCGCCACTGTCCGTATGCTCTGGCGTATCGGTCATATTGTGTCCTTGATGGTTTCCGGGTCTGCGCGGAACCTGTCTGTTGCAGACTTGTTGAATTAACCCGAATCGTCTTTTAAATTATCACCTGTAATATAGGGCATTCAGCCCGCATTTCCAAGCTTTTCCGAGAAATGTCGCCGCGATTGAAAATTACTTAGTGCATTGCAATTATTAAAGAATTACACGCCACTGGCTGCTGGCAAATCGACCTGATTGATATTTGTTTTTTCGGGGTGAATTATTCCTGTCACCTGCTTGACTTGGGTGCAATTCTAGGTAATTGTAATTTTTGACCAAACGGTAAAAAATCACCATTGACAATATGGTCAAAGGGCTCGAAACTCTGCTTTATACATGATAGCGTTGCTGGCCAGTCGGAGGGGAAATGAGGCGACATGAGCGATTATGCCATTGAACTTACAGGTATAAACAAGAGCTTTGGCCCGGTCCGCGCCAATCATGACATCAATCTGGCAATTGAGCGCGGCACCATTCACGGCATTATCGGCGAAAACGGTGCGGGCAAATCCACCCTGATGTCGATCCTGTATGGTTTTTATCAGGCCGACAGCGGTGAAATCAAAGTCAATGGCAAAAAGATCACGATCGCCGACAGCCAGGTGGCGATAGCTGCCGGTATCGGCATGGTGCATCAGCATTTCATGCTTGTGGAAAATTTCTCCGTACTGGAAAATATTATTCTGGGTGCAGAGGGCGGCAGTATTCTCAACAGTGCGATCGATGGCGCGCGCGGCGAGCTTGAACGGCTCGAGGAGGAATACGGCCTGACCGTTGATCCTGATGCGATCATCGAAGACCTGCCGGTGGGGATTCAACAACGGGTGGAAATCCTCAAAGCGCTTTATCGCGGAGCGGAAATCCTTATTCTCGACGAACCAACCGGCGTTTTAACGCCCGCCGAAGCTGATCACCTGTTCCGCATTCTCAACCAGCTCAAAGATCAGGGTAAAACGATTGTGCTGATCACTCACAAGTTGCGCGAAATAATGGCGGTAACCGATAATGTCTCGGTGATGCGCCAGGGCACCATGGTTGCCACCCGCAAAACCGCTGAAACCAATGTTGGTGATCTGGCCGAATTGATGGTCGGTCGACGCGTTCTTTTGCAAGTCGACAAGGGAGATGCCAATCCGCAGGACGTCAAACTTGCAATCGAAAACCTGACCGTCAAGGACAGTCGCGGCGTAACAATGGTCAAGGATGCCTCCTTCGAAGTAAGAGCCGGTGAAATTGTCGGCATTGCCGGTGTCGCAGGAAACGGCCAGTCAGAATTGCTAAAGGCGATTTCCGGCATTCAAAAAGCCGAATCGGGGCGAATATTGCTTGATGGAGAACCCATTGGTGTGACCGGCAATGCTGATCCGAAACTGTTGCGCCACCGGGGCATGGTCCATGTGCCGGAAGATCGCCATCATATGGGGCTGGTACTACCGTTTGAAGAATACGAAAACTCAATCCTCGGCTACCATGACGATGAGGCGTATCTCAACGGGCCGATGCTGAATATTGCGGCCATTCGGGCCGATGCTGATAGAAAAATCGAACAATATGATATACGCCCGCCAAACAACCGGTTGAAAACCTCAAATTTCTCTGGTGGCAACCAGCAGAAAATCGTGCTGGCCCGTGAAATGGAACGCGATCCGGTGGTGCTGCTGGTCGGTCAGCCGACACGCGGTGTTGATGTGGGTGCGATAGAATTCATCCACAAGCGCATCATTGAAATGCGCGATGCGGGCAAGGCTGTGTTGCTGGTATCGGTTGAACTGGACGAAATCCGCTCCCTTTCCGATCGGGTGCTGGTGATGTTTGCCGGTGAGATTGTCGGCGAACGCAGCCCCGAAACCAGCGAAGGCGATCTCGGCCTGCTGATGGCAGGCATAAACAACGAGGCCGCCGCATGAGTGCTGCGCGCGTTTCTATAGTGACACTTGGAGTGGATGACCTCGCCCGCGCTCAGAAATTTTACGAGGCTATGGGTTGGAAAGACCATAGCGACCCAAAGGAAAGTGTAAGATTTCTGCAAGGCAATAATATCGTGCTTGGCCTTTATGGCCGGGAAGACCTGGCAAAAGATGCCAACGCGGAACCAGGCAAGGCCGGATTTTCCGGAGTAACGCTTGCTGTCAATCTTGAATCAGAAGAAACCGTGGATGTGTTTTATCAACGTGCAATCGATGCCGGCGCACACCCGCAAAAGCCACCTGAAAAGGCATTCTGGGGTGGTTATTCGGGGTATTTTCGCGACCTCGACGGACACTATTGGGAAATTGCATACAATCCGTATTTCGCACTAGACGAAAGCGGCAATTTAAATCTGGGAGCATAATTGTGAACAATGAACTTCCCCGCTGGGTTGATTACGGGCTGATCCCGATATTCAATCTTGCTGTTGCGTTTCTGGTTTCCGGCCTTGTGGTTCTGTTCGTCGGTGAAAACCCGATTGATGCGGCGATATTGCTGGTGCGCGGTTCGTTTGGTTATGGTGAAGGCATCGGCTTTACGCTTTTTCATGCAACCAATTTCATCTTTACCGGCCTTGCTGTGGCCGTCGCTTTCCACTGTGGACTGTTCAACATTGGTGGCGAGGGACAGGCCTATATTGGCGGGCTCGGGGTTGTTGTCGTTGTTCTTGCGCTCGACCGTTATATGCCCTGGTGGGTGACATTCCCTATCGCCATTGCCTTCAGTGCTATTTTCGGGGCGCTGTGGGCGCTGATACCGGCCTGGCTGCAGGCCAGTCGCGGCTCCCATGTGGTAATTACCACCATTATGTTTAATTTTATTGCCTCAAGCCTGATGGTCTGGCTGCTGGTCGGCTGGCTGAAACCACAGGGTTCCATGGCTCCACAGACAAGAACTTTCGAAGAGGGCGGGCAGATACCCAAGATGGACTGGCTGTTTGATCTGTTCGGGGCAAAGCTCGGCGGTGCGCCACTCAATCTTTCCTTTCTGGTGGCGCTGATTGCAGCTTTTCTGGTCTGGGTTCTGGTCTGGCGCACCAGGTTTGGCTACGAATTGCGCACCATGGGCACCAACCCGACAGCGGCAATTTATGCAGGCATTCCGCCGGTAAAAACCGTGGTGATCACCATGCTGATTTCCGGCGGGCTCGCTGGCATGATGGCGCTTAATCCGGTGATGGGTGAGCAAACCCGAATGGAACTTGATTTTGTTGCCGGTGCAGGATTTGTCGGCATTGCAGTGGCGCTGATGGGACGCTCCCATCCTGTAGGCATTGTGCTTGCGGCAATTCTGTTTGGTATGCTCTATCAGGGTGGAGCAGAGCTTGCCTTCGATATGCCCAATATTTCACGCGACATGATCATTGTCATTCAAGGGCTGGTAATCCTGTTTGCCGGTGCGCTTGAACATATGTTCAGACCGGCGCTGGTCAATTTCTTTGGAATTCTTTCGATGGGGTCGAAGAAGTCAGCCGGGGAGACTGTCTGATGGAATATTTTGATACGATTGTTCAATTGCTCGGCACCACAATTCGATTGACGGTTCCCCTTTTGCTTGCAGCACTTGCCGGCCTTTATTCTGAACGGTCAGGGGTCTTTGATATCGGCCTTGAGGGCAAAATGCTGGGTGGGGCCTT
>QIIJ01000118.1 GCA_003232595.1 Aurantimonadaceae bacterium
TTTTCCTGGCCGGGAATTGGCCTCTACATCACCACTGCGCTCCTGTCGGCCGATATGAATGCGGTGCTTGGCGGCACGGTGGTTGTCGGGCTGGTTTTTGTCTGCCTCAATATATTTTCTGACCTGCTCTACAAAGTCTTCGATCCGAGGGCAAAATGAGCGACATTCCCTCTTTGCCGACACCAAAAAAACAGTCCCTGCGCCAATGGCTGTCAAGTGATTCACCCACCTCACGGCGACAGGCGAAATTTGCCGCTTGGTATCGCGCGTGGCTTGCCTTTCGTGCCAACCCAATGGCAATGTTCGGTCTTGTTATTCTGGGCGCACTGCTGGCAATTGCCCTGTTTGCGCCAATTATTTCACCCCACGACCCCTTTGCTCAGGATTTGGCGGCAAGACTGTCCCCACCGGGTGAAGGAGGCTATATTCTGGGTTCTGATTCCCTCGGTCGCGATATTTTAAGCCGGCTGATCTATGGCTCCCGTATCACACTTTATATTGTCGCGCTGGTAGCCCTGCTTGCCCCGATTGTCGGTCTTTTTATTGGTACCGCCGCCGGTTATCTTGGCGGTTGGGTCGATGTGGTTTTAATGCGCATTACCGATATTTTTCTGGCCTTTCCCCGCCTGGTTCTGGCATTGGCTTTTGTTTCAGCCCTTGGGGCCGGTATTGAAAATGCAGTGCTTGCCATTGTCTTGACCGCATGGCCGCCCTACGCACGCATTGCAAGGGCTGAAACACTGACAATTCGCGGGGCTGACTATATCCATGCAATTAAATTGCAGGGAGCAGGCGCACTTCGGGTGATTACCCGTCATATCTGGCCCCTGTGTATTTCATCGCTGGTAATCCGGGTAACGCTTGATATGGCCGGCATCATTCTGGTGGCCGCCGGGCTTGGTTTTCTTGGCCTTGGTGCCCAACCGCCCTCACCTGAATGGGGAGCAATGATTTCCGCCGGGCGGCAGTTTATTCTCGATCACTGGTGGGTTGCGACCATGCCGGGCCTGGCGATTTTCACGGTATCATTGGCCTTTAATCTTCTCGGCGATGGCCTGCGTGATGTGCTTGATCCCAAAAAGAGCGCAAAATGAGCAATCTGCTGGAAGTTGAAAACCTGACCGTTAAATTCCCCACCCGTAGTGGCATGTTTGAAGCCGTGCGCGATATCAGTTTTTCCCTGGGCCGCGAACGCCTTGGCATTGTCGGCGAGTCCGGGTCCGGCAAGTCGATCACCGGGCGCTCGATCCTGCGGTTAATCCGCCATCCGGGCATTCTTGAAGCAAAACGTATTGCACTTGAGGGCCAGGATCTTCTGCAATTGAGCGAAAAACAAATGCGCCAGGTGCGCGGCCACAGGATTTCAATGATCATGCAGGATCCGAAATTCTCGCTCAATCCGGTGATGCGCATCGGCGACCAGATATGTGAAGCCTATAGGCTGCACGCAAAAGCCTCAAAAACAGAAGCCAAACGCAAAACACTTGCCATGCTGGAGGCGGTGTTGATCCGCGATCCTGAACGGGTTTTCCGTGCCTACCCGCACGAGATGTCCGGCGGCATGGGCCAGCGTATCATGATTGCCATGATGCTCATTCCCGATCCGCAAATTCTGATTGCCGATGAGCCGACTTCCGCGCTTGATGTGACCGTGCAGAAAGAAGTGTTGGAAATCATGGACAAGCTGGTAAGCGAGCGCGGTATGGGGCTGATTTTCATCTCACACGATCTCAATGTTGTCTCGGCCTTTTGTGACCGGGTGCTGATCATGTATTCAGGACGCATTGTCGAGACCTGTCGGGCTGACAAGCTCCATGAAGCGACCCATCCCTATACAAAAGGTCTGCTTGCCTCGCTGCCGCAGCTGGAAAGTCCGGTAGATCGACTTGCGGTACTTGAACGCGATGAGGTCTGGCGCGCGGCTAAAAGTGTCAGCGGAACCATAACTGCGGAGAGCCACAAATGAGTGGCGGTACCGGTATTTCGCTTGAAAGTGTTGATGTCTGGTTTGGCGAGGGAGAAGAGCGCGTTGATGCAGTGATTGACGCCACAATCAGTGTGCCATTGGGTGGCAGCTTCGGGCTGGTGGGAGAATCCGGTTCCGGCAAATCGACCATCCTGCGCGCCATAACCGGCCTTGCTCCCACATGGTCCGGCAGAATTTCTGTGCTTGGTAACAATCTCGGCAAGACTCGCGAACGCGAATTCTATCGCTCGGTACAGATGGTGTTTCAAGACCCGTATGCCTCGTTGCACCCGCGCCAGACAGTGGATCATGTTCTCTCCGAGGCACTCTACCTGCATGGTTTTAAAAAACCTGATGAGCGCATTATCAAGACCCTTGATGATGTCGGGCTTGGGCAGTATTTTCGCTTTCGCTATCCCCACCAGCTATCGGGCGGCCAGCGTCAGCGCGTGGCGATCGCAAGGGCTTTGATCATTGAGCCTTCCATATTGCTTCTGGATGAACCAACATCGGCACTTGATGTTTCGGTACAGGCGGAAATCCTCAATCTGCTGACTGATCTTCGCGCTGAGCACAATCTCACCTATCTAATGGTATCCCACGATCTGGCGGTTGTCGGCCATATGTGCAGCGATGTGGCGGTGATGAATCTCGGACGCATTGTTGAAGTGCTGGACGTGGCCAGTATGCGCGCCCTGAAAGCGGATCATCCCTATACACGTCAATTGCTGGAAGCCAGTGTGCAACGCCGCCGTGAGGTTTAAGCTAGTGGATTGTTTGAGACAGATGGTACCCATAGATCCAATATCCCGGTTTCTCGACAGGAGAGATTTCGCAGGCGATGCGGGCCATCTTCAAGAAAGCTTGACGCAGCGAGAAGCCGGGATATTGGACCCGAAGGGCAGTTTTCCAGGCCCACCGGGTGCGTTGCGCGATGATTATGATGCCAGCATCACTACACATCACGCGCCTGCCCGGATGAACCTGGAAAACCGTCTGTGGGCACCATCTGTCTCAAACAATCCACTAGGGCTGATCAATATTATCTGCCGTTGGTCACTACTGTCCGGTTCAAAAGTATTCTTCGAAGACTTTTTGACGTCAAATCCGCCTTTTCTCCCGGACTTTTAAATCGGGCTCAAAAAACTATTGGTTTGCCACCTCTTCAGGTGATTTGGCATCAATAGCCAACGCATGCAGGCCGCGTTCAAGCTCGTCCTTCAGCAATTCGTTGATTTTGCGGTGACGCATAACGCGATTCATGCCGGAAAATGCTGAAGCCACGATGCGAATACGCAAATGACTTTCTCCTTTGCCATCAAATCCCGGCTGATGGCCCGCATGTAAATGGCTTTCATTAATCACTTCAAGGTGCTCAGGCGCCAATGCTGCCACTATTTTTTCCTCAATTTGCACTTGAAGTGACATCGGTGGTTTCCTTTCAGTGAAAGACGCTATAAAAGCAGTGATCCATTTGATTTCGGACTTACCGGCTTGCTCTAGCCTGTTTCTGGTTCAAACGCACACGAAAAATGATCGACATGGCCTCAAATTCAGACTTATTCGACAAAATCCGCATCAAACCACGCAACGCCAAAAAGGCCGCCGAAGAAGCCCGTAGGGCGAGCGAATGCAACTGGCAGGGCTGTGACAATCCCGGCGGACATAAAGCCCCCGTTGGTCGCAATCGCGACGGTGAATATTTCAATTTCTGCATTGAACACGTGCGGCTTTACAACAAAAACTACAATTATTTTTCCGGTTTGAATGATGACGAGATTGCCAAATTCCAAAAGGAAAACATCACCGGCCATCGTCCGACCTGGCAGATGGGCGCAAAAAAGAAAAAGGCCAAACCGGTGGATGAGTCCATTCTGCGCGAAACGCCCAGTTGGCACAATCAGGTGAGAAACAGGTTTGGCCCGGATGGCCGTCGCAAATCCACCCAGGCCATACGCAAGCTTGGCCGCCTGGATATGAAAGCACTGAG
>QIIJ01000483.1 GCA_003232595.1 Aurantimonadaceae bacterium
GCCCCGACCTCAACCGTTATACCGGTTTTAACCAGCACTTCTTCGAGTACGCCTGCTGCCTGTGCCATCACTTCCTGGGCTGCCTTGTCCGTTTCAAGTTCAACAATCGGGTCATCCACCGCAACCGCGTCGCCTTTTTTCTTGAACCATTCACCCACATCGGCCTCGGTAACCGATTCACCGCCACTCGGCACAACCACATCGACCAGCGCGCCATCTGACTGCACACCATTTGGTGCTGTCGGTTTTTCAGGTGCAGGAGTTGCCGCAGCCGCTCCATCGGTGCCCAGAGACGCAAGGAGTGCGTTAACGCCGACGGTTTCACCCTCTCCAGCAATAATAGCTTCAAGCACCCCATCTGCGGGAGCCGGCACTTCAATGGTAACTTTGTCCGTTTCCAGTTCCACAAGCGGTTCATCGGCCTTCACCGCATCGCCTTTTTTCTTGAACCACTGGCCAATACTGGCTTCAGTTACGGACTCGCCCAATGTGGGAACACGGATTTCAATTGCCATTCTTCTCGTCTCTTTCCTGTGCGGGCTTGAATTGAATCAAACCGGATAAACCACCCTGCTTGCCTGATTTATATTTTGGCACCTAATCGCTCAGTGCATCTTCAATAAACGCTTCCATCTGAGCCAGGTGTTTAGACATTATCCCTGTTGCTGTTGCTGCTGAAGCCGGGCGACCCGAATATTGGGCGCGTGCATGTTTGGCTCCAATATGCGCCAATACCCATTCCAGATATGGTTCTATGAACGCCCATGCGCCCATATTTTTAGGCTCTTCCTGACACCACACAATTTCGGCCTGTTTGAACCTCGACAATTCATTGATCAATGCCTTGGCCGGGAATGGATAAAGCTGTTCGACCCGCAGCAGATAGATGTCGTTTATGCCGCGTTTTTCACGCGCTTCATAGAGATCAAAATAAACCTTGCCACTGCACAATACCACACGGCGTATCTTGTTGTCTCTGGCGAGTTTGACCGGTCCGTCCGACTGTTGTGCATCATCCCACAACAATCGGTGGAATGAGGTGCCTTCGGCCATATCTTCCAGCATGGAAACTGCACGCTTGTGTCGTAGCAGGGATTTCGGTGTCATCAGAATCAGCGGTTTACGAAATTCGCGTTTGAGCTGCCGACGCAATATATGGAAATAGTTTGATGGCGTGGTGCAATTGGCCACCTGCATATTGTCCTCCGCACAGGATTGCAGAAATCGCTCAAGCCGGGCGGACGAATGCTCCGGCCCCTGACCCTCGTAACCGTGGGGCAGCAGCAGAACCAGGCCGCACATGCGCAACCATTTGCGCTCGCCTGAGGAAATGAACTGGTCAATTATGACCTGTGCCCCGTTGGTGAAATCGCCGAACTGCGCTTCCCAGATGGTCAGCGCCATAGGTTCTGCCAGCGAGAACCCGTATTCGTAGCCAAGCACCGCTTCCTCAGACAGCATTGAATTGATCACCTCGTAGGTGGCTGCACCTTCGCCAAGATGGGCAAGAGGAATATAGCGGTCTTCTGTGGTCTGGTCGTAATAAACGGAATGGCGCTGGGAAAACGTGCCGCGTTCACAATCCTGGCCGGAAAGCCGCACCTTGTGCCCTTCCTGTTGCAGGGTGGCAAAGGCCAAGGACTCCGCGGTTGCCCAGTCGATACCCCGGCCATCAGCGATCATCTTGCGTCGGCTGGTAACAAATCGCTTGATGGTTTTATGGATGTTGAAATTGCCGGGCACAGCGGTAAGTTTCTGTCCGGTTTCCTTAAGTTCAGCCAAGGGCACAGCAGATTGGCCACGCCGCAATTCGTCTTCTGTTTCAGCAACTTTCAGACCCGACCACTGGCCATCCAGCCAATCTGCCTTGTTGGGTCGGTAATCATCGCCAGCCTTAAATTCAATTTCAAGATTTTTCCGGTAGTCGGCAAGTTTTTGATCCATCTCCTCACGACTGAGAATACCCTCTTCGATCAAACGATCCGCGTAGATATTCATCGTTGAGCGATGATCTTTGATCCTGCGATACATAATCGGCTGGGTAAAAGCCGGCTCATCCCCCTCGTTGTGACCGTAACGGCGGTAACAGAACATATCGATCACCACCGGCTTGCGGAATTTCTGGCGGAATTCAATTGCCACTTTTGCAGCATAAACCACCGCTTCCGGGTCATCGCCATTGACGTGAAATATCGGCGTTTCAACCATTTTTGCCACATCGGAAGGGTAGGGCGAGGAACGCGAAAACCGTGGGTTGGTGGTAAAGCCGATCTGATTGTTAATGATGAAATGAATCGATCCGCCGGTACGATGTCCTTTCAGCCCTGAAAGGCCAAAACACTCAGCCACAACGCCCTGCCCGGCAAAGGCTGCATCCCCATGCAACAGCAGAGGCAAAACCGTATCGCGTGCGCGGGTGCCATCAGGTCGGGGTGTTTCCGCGCGGTCCTGTTTGGCCCGTACTTTGCCCAAAACCACCGGATTGACAATCTCCAGATGAGAAGGATTGGCGGTCAGCGATAAATGCACCATGTTGCCGTCAAACTCACGGTCAGACGATGCGCCAAGATGATATTTGACATCGCCCGATCCTTCCACTTCGTCCGGCTTGAACGAGCCGCCCTTGAATTCATTGAATATGGCCCGCTGGGGTTTGGCCATGACATTGACCAGCACATTCAGCCGTCCGCGATGGGCCATGCCAAGAACGATGTTTTTCAGACCCAGATTGCCGCCACGTTTAATGATCTGTTCAAGCGCTGGAATAAGAGACTCACCGCCATCAAGTCCAAACCGCTTGGTACCCTTGTATTTTACATCGAGAAACTTCTCAAAACCCTCAGACTCAATAAGTTTGCTCAAGATAGCCAGCTTGCCAGCCCTGGTAAAATCAATGCTTTTTCCAGGCCCTTCAATGCGCTGCTGGATCCATGATTTTTCATCCGGGTTGGATATATGCATGAATTCCACACCCATGGTTGAACAATAGGTCCGTTGCAGAATTTCAAGCATTTGCGGAATGGTGGCAAATTCCAGCCCCAACACATAGTCGAGAAATATTTGTCGGTGATAATCTGCCTCAATAAATCCATAGGCCGAGGGATCCAGCTCGTTGTGGTCTTCCTTTTTGCCGGCAAGACCAAGCGGATCAAGATCGGCATGCAAATGACCACGCATCCGGTAGGCCCGCACCATCATGATGGCACGGATGGAATCACGCGTTGCCTGATGCACGTCATGGTCTGTTACCGCGCGGCCATTAGCATGCGCATGGGCACGAATGGCATCACCAACAACCCGTTCACCGCGTTCGGGTTCCGCAACCCAGTCACCATCGAGTGCTGAAACCAGTTCGCCGTTTTCCGCCCCCGGCCAGTTCTCCCGCTTCCACGAGGCACCTTTGGCATTCTTGGCAATATCAGCATCCTCTTCTTTGAGCGCGGCAAAAAAGCTTTGCCATTCTGCGTTCACCGAAGAGGGGTTTACCTGATATTGTGCATAAAGCTTATCAATATAGGCAGCATTGCCACCATAGAGAAACGAAGTTTGTGCAAAGGCTTCATTGGCTTCCTGACGTGCCATGGTCTAATCGCGAGCGTTGTGCCCGGCTCCTGTTTCTGTGCGAATATTGCCGCACCGGTTAAATTTCTTCCGCCTCATTTTACCTGATCAGCATTCCCCCTGCCAATCAAATCACGCGTTGTTCAACAACTCCATCAGTGTTTCACCAAGCTTGGCCGGTGAGGGCGATACCTTGATGCCCGCCGCTTCGAGTGCTGCAATCTTGTCATCCGCACCACCCTTGCCGCCGGAAATAACAGCACCCGCATGACCCATGGTGCGACCAGGAGGAGCGGTGCGTCCGGCAATAAAACTGACAGTTGGTTTGGCGCGACCTTTTTTGGCTTCATCAGCCATGAATTGTGCCGCGTCCTCTTCCGCAGAGCC
>QIIJ01000122.1 GCA_003232595.1 Aurantimonadaceae bacterium
GTGCGAAATACAGTGATAACGTTATGCGAATGGTTTTCGCAAGGCGTGTTTCATAAGACATTGCAATTATTTGCTCGAATTTCTGCAAAGGTAACCAATGAAATTGATAACCGATATCACATCTATCTGGATTGTGGATTGCTCAATTTCGTACCGGGCTTGATCGATACTGGCAGGTTTTAGCAATTTGTGCTCCAAATATATTTGCCGGTTGAAGTGCACCAGTCACTGGATCTTGAGAAGATTCTTTTGATTTTTGTCTGTTGAAGTTTTCGCAGGCTGTAAGCCAAATTGTAAGAATAAATGCAATGCTAAAAACTGAAAGTAGCATCGCTGCTTTGACCCAGTTAAACAGCAAACCACCATCCTGTTTCAACGCACCGATCAATGAGTCTGAGATGAAATATTTGCCGAACAGAGGTGTTGATGCCACAAAGGCTACGCCAATGACAACAAAAGGAATGGCCAATATTTTCGTATAGGGTGCCTTCCTTTGCTCAATACCGGAAAGAATTGCCTGGTTCTGGTCAGGTGAGTGTCCAAGGGCAAATAGAGATTTCGAGTAAAATTTTGCAGCAGGTAGTACGAGACCTCGAAGTATCATTAAGGAGATGAACGAGAAAACGAGAAAAAGTGGATTTAACATCGAAAGGATCAAATCGTAGACTAAATAATTGAATAAAGCTTGCAAGAAATTATCACTGGCCCCCGTCGCAATGAGGTTTTTTGCCCCGTTTACGAGATTCACTCCATATGTGATGCTCAACACAAGTGAAAAGCCACCAAATAAAAATAGCAGCGCAAAAATCCTGGGTGCGTAAGGAATTGCAAGTCTGGTTGCCAGCCTGATGCGAGAAGGTGATACCCGTTCGATAAGGGGCGATATTCTGGTTGAATGTGCATTTTCTTTCGTTTGCAGGAATTCAGAACCAATTACCAAAGCCATGCAAAATGCAATACAAAGACCGCCAAATATAGAAATCAAGCTAAACATATCAATCGCGTTTGACAACGGGCCAAACTTTATACCCGCCTGCTGAAAATATGGTATCTTGTCTCGGACGGCAGGAAACATGAATATGAATGAAATTAGCAAAAGTATTGGGAGGTTAGAAACAAAAGCCACCGATGATATTTCCAACACCTTACGTATTGAATTTAAGAGTCCTGTAGGTGTGAGGTTTTTTTCCATTGTCGCATATCCGAGTGCTCAAAATCCATAGCCTACGAGGAAGATGTATGGATATTATGAATCGTTATGCCTGATTGAGTATTACTCTTGGTGGCTGATAGAATGCTGTTAACCTGTGGCAGATTATCCGAGCAAATTGAACAGGATTGATTATTGCTCATATTTCAGCCACAGAATGTTATTTGTGGTACAAGGAGCCAACAAGTCATGGCAAATGCAGCAGCCCCTTCCGAAATTCGTCTCTCAAAGGACAAACGGACATTATCGGTAACATTTGGAGAGCGCACATTCGATTTATCAGCACAACTGCTAAGAGTGGAAGCGCCATCCGCAGACGTTCAGGGCCACACGGCTGATCAAAAGAAGCTTGTACTGGGCAAAGAAGATGTGACGATGATATCTATCGAGCCGGTGGGAAATTATGCAATTCAGATTACTTTTGATGATATGCATAATTCTGGCATCTATTCGTGGTCAACTCTGCTCGACTATGGTGAAAATTGCGAAGCAATGATGGAAGCCTATACAAACGCTATCGCAGCGCAATCCTAATTGGAGATTAGGACTATAAGTTCCCTGTGGAGAGAGGACGCAGTCCTCTGTTGAATTCTGTTGAATGTCTGTAGTTCTATTGAAGTATGATCTTGCAGAAATAGGACCATGGCCAAACTTTATTTCAGCTATTCAGCAATGAATGCCGGTAAATCAACGCTGCTTTTGCAAGCCTCCTACAACTATCACGAACGTGGTATGAACACGATGTTACTAACCTCAGCTGTCGATGACAGAACCCGGCAGGGGGTAATTGCGTCCCGAATTGGACTTGAGCAGCCGGCTGAGGTATTCAGATTGTCCGACAATTTGTGCCATAAGGTCGGAGCAGCCAGCAAAGCCAGAACAATTGATTGTCTATTCGTCGATGAAGCACAGTTTCTTACTGATGAGCAGGTATGGCAGTTGGCGAGTGTTGCCGACGATTTGGGAATTCCGGTTATGTGTTATGGTTTGCGCACAGATTTTCAAGGAAATATGTTTCCTGGGAGCGCGACACTTTTGGCAATTGCTGATCATTTGCGTGAAATCCGGACAATTTGCTGGTGCGGTCGTAAGGCAACCATGGTTGTGCGGATGGATGGGAAAGGCAAAGTCATTGAGGACGGCGAACAAGTGATGATTGGTGGTGAAGAAACATATGTTTCTCTGTGTCGTTCCCATTGGCGCGCGCGCGATCTCGGGTGAATTATGTTTGTTGGCACCAGTTACACTGTCGGAATCGAGAAGTTGACGTCAGCGTCTCACCAATTATTTGTTATTGTTGGACTGTTGTCTGAATGTAAGCAGATAGGAGCAACGCGTGTCTGAGCACATTGTCATAGTTGGAGGTGGCCACGGAGGAGCTCAGTTGTGCGCCGCACTCAGAATCAATGGATTTTCTGGCGAGATTACCCTTGTATCCAAAGAGGAAGTCCTGCCCTATCATCGTCCACCGTTGTCCAAAGCATTTTTGCGAGGGGATGCAATCGACACCCAGATTATCAAGCCAAAATCGTTTTATGATGACAATAACATCCGATTGATGCTGGGCCGCACGGTTTTCAGCATCAATCGAACATCGCATGAGATAGAACTTAGTGATAACTCGGTTCTGGAATATTCAAATTTGGTTTTGGCGACAGGTTCGAAAGCAAGGAAGTTGCAAATTCCCGGGTCTAACACGGCTGGAATTCACTACTTGAAAACTGCAGAAGATGCCCTGTCATTGCGTTCGGCTCTTGATTCTGCAAGCCGCATATCTGTCGTCGGAGGTGGGTTCATCGGCCTGGAGGCCGCTGCCACTTTCTTAAAGCTGGGCAAAAAGGTGACTGTGTTCGAAGCTGGCGACCGACTGCTTGGAAGAGCAGTCTCGCCCGAAATATCACAATGGTTTCTCGATAAACACGGAAAAGCCGGTATTGATTTCGTATTGGAAGCCGAAATCAGCGAATTCAATACTGCTAGTGGAAGGGTGTCTGCTGTAATTTGCAATGGTCGAGTTACTGGTGCTGACATTGTGGTAATTGGAATAGGTGTTGTGTCAAACTGTGAATTAGCCGAGGCGGCTGGAATTTCCTGTAAGAACGGCGTTTTGGTTGACCCACATATGCGTACTTCTGATCCTGATATACTGGCAATTGGCGATTGTGTTGCATTTGAACACTGGCAGACCGGTACATTGCTTCGCCTGGAATCTGTGCAAAACGCGAATGATCAGGCGCGCAATGCTGCCTTAACCCTGACAGGGCAGGAAGAATCCTACACTGTGGTGCCATGGTTCTGGTCAGATCAGGGAGAGGATAAACTGCAGATTGTTGGCCTTTCAGGTGCTGCAGATCGTCGTGTGGTGAAAAAAAATTTGCAAAACAACCAGATATCGGTGTTCCATTTTGAGCAATCGAAGCTAATGGCGATTGACACGGTTAACAGCCCTGCAGAGCATATGCTTGGACGCAAGTTGTTAGCGAAAGGTCTTTCACCTTTGCCGGAAGACCTCAAACACCCCGAATTTAATCTGCGCAATATGCTTTAAATTGATATCTTGCTGCATGATAATTCAGCCTTGTCACTATTCGGAATTGACGGCGGCATTTAACGGACCCATGATCCCAATGATTGAACTCCAGAAATATTCTAAATTGGCGGCTTTCCAATATTCGACCAATCCAATTGATTTTTAAATATCAAGTTTGTCAAACATACTTCAGTGTAGAGTTTGTTAAATTGCGCAAATACTCTTCAAGTAGATAAATAAACTCTTAATCGCAACTAACTGATTCAATTGATTCACCAAATATTGAACCTTTCGGAAGTTTGTTAGGTGGAGCTGTCCGTTTGTTAACGGTTCCCTAACCCTAGTTCTCAATTATTGGAGCATCCCGGTAAGGCAGAATCCGTCTGGATTCCG
>QIIJ01000184.1 GCA_003232595.1 Aurantimonadaceae bacterium
AATTTTGATCGATATCACAGCAAGGTGACAACATGGCTGGATGAAATCATTGTACTGTGGCGTGTGTTGATGATCAGGCGGGAAAAGAATTCCGATGAGAATTGTTGTTGCATTGGCCGGATCTCTGCTGGCCCTGTGGGCATTTCAAACAGTGGTCTCGAATTTTACGCTTACTATTTACCATCCCATTTGGAACATCAGGGCGACCATGATTGGCGGCGCAATTGGCCTTGCCGTCATTTTATTGCTGATTTTGCTTGAAAGAAAACTTCCAGCCGCCACTAAATCAGGCGGCATGATTGCGGGAATCCTGTTTGTGGTCGCGATGGCTGTGACCTGGTATTATGCCGGCATATTTGTCAACTCGGCCAATTTTGAAGCCTTTGCAGGCCAGATATGGTTTTTTGGCTATATCGCGGCCATGGCAATGCTGGTGCCTGTCGTGGCACTTGTGATCCGGCGTGGAATGCGGACGGGAGCTTAATCGCCTGCCACAAAAAACTGCCAGCGGCCTTCCGGTGTTATTCCCACTCGGTAAAAAATATAGCCGCCGAATGATTTCATGTCCTCGAAATCACCGGCTGTAATAATTCGGAACAATTCGACCTTTTGAACTGCACTCAGTTTGTCCAGTGGCCAGGCGAAAAAATAGGGCCAGATGTAGAGTTCGTTCTCCGTCCCCTCATCCATGTGAATGTATCCGGCTTCCAGTACCTCCAGCAATATGGCCAGAATTTCATGGCCCTGATCATCTCCAGACAGGCTTTTCAGAAACTCTATCGGGTCGCCTTCGATGCCACCCAATGATAATACAGTGATATTCTGCCCCGAACCGATCAACTGGCGCAAATCATCAATCCTGCCGGAACGAGCGGCTTCCATAAGCAATTCGCGCATGCGGGCAACCGGTACCGGCAATTTTGACATATCGCGCTGGATGGGCGGTGGTGCTTCGTCCAGTGGCTTGCCACCACCTTCCTGAACCCCGCGAACAGCCGGTTTGTCTTCACTGTTTTCCTCAGCGGTTGAGCCATCCTCATCAGAAGGCGGCTCTATCTCTATCTCCTGCGGCAAGGTGATGACGGGATTGATGTCATCTATATCCGGTTTTTTATCCGGGTGGATATCCGCATCACCCGCACGATTTGGCGGCTCCACTTTTGCAGCCTTCGCTTCAGGCATTCCAAGGAATAAAACCGATGCAATCAGCACCGTCACTGCACAGTAAAACTTCAGATTCCTCCGCTGGAAAGCGCTCATTTATCCGTTCTCAATCAACCGTTTGTATTGTTGCAGAGCTGTATATCAGTCCATCCGATGCCAATATACCAGCGTCTGTCAGACCGGAAATGCACTGGCCAGAATGATGTTAGAACAAATTACCACCATTGAGAAGTTTATTTGCAATTATCAAATCAACATAAGTTCAATGAATTGCGGGTCGCCAATTCGGCAGTGCAGCTATTGCAGCACACGATCAATCACAAACTGACCGTTTTCAATCTGTTCAGGTAAATGGTTGACAATGGCAACCACGCCGGCCTCACCCTGTTCCCGTGACAATTCTGAAAGTGCGGTAAAAACAGCAGATTCCGCAAGAATTTGCGGCTCAATGCCTTCGGCAAGGGCTGCGGTCCAGGCTTCACGAAAAAATTCCACGGCAACGCGCTTTTTTTCCTCGACAATCATCTCGTCAAGTGCCGCTTCATTCTCCTCAATCATTGCCGGTTCCCATCGCTGTGCAAGACGTTGTTCGCCAGCCTTATAACATGCAAAATATTCGCTTCCACCGATGTTTGATGAAAAGGTTAATGCGGTGATTAAAATTTGATTTAATTACCGTCCATAGCGAGAGGTGATCTGGCTGGTAAGCCGTACGCCCTCCTTCATGTAATTGTCAATGACCAGAATTGTAGCCTTGGTACAGGTGCGATGGGCCGGTTTATAGGCGCTGTAACCCCGGTTAAACCGTGCGATCATCCGCGCCTTTCGATCAGGGCGGGGCTTCTCCGCTTCAATCAGCGCTGCCATTTTATCGCGCCATTGCTGGCCTTCATTGGCCTTGCACAATTCCCGCAGAAAGTGGATAGAACCAAGCACTTCGGCTAGTCGCATCAGCTTTTCGTCATAGGGGGCAACCAGCAACTGGCCATTCTGGTCAGGGCTGGTTTTATTGTCGCCATTGACCTGGGCAACGGCAGCGCTGCTCCAGCCCCCAAGCATCATCAGGCTTGCTAATATCAATGTAACCGGTTTTGTCATGTGACTGTTTAGAACAGGTGCTGAATAATTCCAACACCATGACTTGGTCCATTGACAAGGCTGGTTAACGCTCGATTTTGATGCCCGGGTAAAACGCATTTGCGACAAATGCGAAAGTGATGTCATAGACCATGACCTCCTCGCCTTTGTCGGTTTTACGGGTAACGGTTACCGAGCCAACATCGGTGGATTGTGCGATTTCTGCACCATTTAAAGCAGATGCCCGCCCTTTTTTCCACGAAAGGGTCATTTCGCCATTCTGGATCGGCCCTCTTTCCCGCACCGCTTGAAGGGCAATCACATAAGGGGTCTTTTCACCCTCCGGCCGCACCAGAACCACCCGGCTCATCGGCGGAATTCCTTTTGGCATATCGCCGCGATAGAGGAACGGTATCGGCGAAATGTCATAGTTGACATAAGGGTTGCGGCCATAGGAGCGCATAGAGGGATCGTTGGGGATCAACACCTTGCCTTCGGGATTACGGGTCTTGAAATCTGACCAGGACTCAAGCCGTGCCGGCAGAAACTTTAACTCTGTGCCGGTATATTCACCCGCAACAGCAGTGCCGGTAAATTGCATCCACCAGCTTTCGGTGGTGCGATCATACATCACCAGATTGGAATTGCGCAGTTTGCCGGTTGTGCCGAAGTCAAGCTTTTTGCCATCGACCATGGCGTCGAAGACAATTGCCGAATTGCACAAGGGGCAATAGGTGACAACCACCGCCTTGCCGCCGACAACATCATTGGCGATTTCGTGCCAGATCAACACCCTGAGCGGATAGGCCTTGGCCTCGCCATTGATTTCAAGTGTAATTACCGGATCGCGTTCACTGAGTGCCTTGTCATCGGCCACACTGATGAAAATTGGCCGGTCAAGTGCCGGAATACCATCCTTTGGCGGTCCGCCGGACATAACCTCGCTGTAGTCGATGCTGGTTTTGGAGAAGTCGGTTTTCCAGCCCTCGCGTTTCCATATTTCCGGTTGGGCAAAGGCTGTCGTAATCATCGACATGACCAATATAACGGCTGCTGCCATCCGGGCTGCAGAATAGGCAAGGGCATGATTCATAACACTGTCCTTCGGGTGTGGTCCTTCAAATTGGCCAATTTTGCCGCAAGTGCCGGTCAAATGCCAATAACGAACAGGTGAGCCGGGAAATCAATAGCTGATCCCTTGATTTTTTGCCAGCAAGACGCCAATTGGGATAAAACACTGAACAATTGATCACCGGGGCCTTGAAATTGACCAGACTGTTGCAAAAATTTCTTCCAAAACGATTTTCCAAAAAAAATGTTGTAATTCCGGTTGTACGGCTTTCCGGGGTCATCGCCGGTGGAGGTGCACCATTCAGCAGAAACCTTTCGCTGGCTTCCTGTGCCACAGTGTTGGAAAAGGCCTTTTCGCTGAAAAAATCGCCCGCGGTGGCAATTTCAGTCAATTCGCCGGGTGGTTCGCCGGTGCAGTCGCGGCTGATCTATTTGCGCATTCGCCAGCTTGCCGAAGAAAAAGACAAAAAGGTTCATATGTTTGTTGAGGATGTGGCCGCGTCCGGCGGTTATATGATTGCGGTTGCGGGCGATGATATCACAGTTGATCCTTCCTCGATTATCGGTTCAATCGGGGTGGTTTCCGCAAGCTTTGGTTTCCCCAAACTGCTCGACAAGATAGGCGTCGAACG
>QIIJ01000560.1 GCA_003232595.1 Aurantimonadaceae bacterium
CGCCAGCGATGACGCTGTCCAGAAAACTCATCTTTGCTTGTTTGACCTCTGCCAAAGTCTCCATGCGAATGTCTTTTAAATGCACATGTTTAATGCGCCGTCCTTGTTGAACAATTAAACGTGAGGGATCCTCTCCTGCGTAAACCATGTGTCCGGTGTCCACCAGCAAAGAGACCCATTCCGACCGGGTGCACTCCATCAGTCGGGTGATTTCTTCGAAGGTTTGAATCCCTGTTCCCATATGGTGATGATAGGCAATACACATATGTTGCTTGCGCGCCATTTTGCCCAGGTGGTGTAGTCCATCAATCAGCGCCAGCCACTGCTTTTCTGTAAAGACAGGTTTATCACTGCCGAACACGGGGCGTTGCTGATCGGTGTGAATGGCCTGCCCCGTTTCGCAGACCACGACCAGCTTGGCTCCCATGGTTTTTAAAAATTGTAGATGTTTTGCGAAGTCGACGACCGTCTTCTCATAAAGCCCCGCCTCGGTGAAATGACAACTAAACCAGGCGCTGGCGATCTCTAGTTTCAGCGGATCAAGCGCTTGTTTCAGTCTATCCGCACTGCGCGGGAACTGATGTCCCAGCTCACAGCCTGCGTAACCGGCCTGCTGCATCTCCGCAATACATTGCTCAAAAGGGATATCGCCCCCCAATTGGGGCAAATCATCGTTGCTCCAGGCGATGGGGGAAATACCGATTTTTACTTGCTTCAGCATCGTTCTCGATCACCTAATAGGGTTTGACCTGCTTGACCTTGTTTTGCATGGCCTGATACGCCTGTTTCACCGGATTGGCCGTAGACACTTCCGCCACTGCGACACGCCACCAAGAATCATAAGATCCGGACATGGACTTGTCATTGACGGGAATCTCGATGAGTGTCGATATAGAGGAAGCTTTGGCTTCCTCTAAGGCCTGCTTGAAAACAGTCACATCTTTGGCGAAGATCGCGTTTGCACCCAGAGCACGGGCATATTGCACGAAGTCGATCACCAAGGATCTACCCTGCAAACGTTTTGAGTCCTTGTCTCGATAGCGAAATTCACACCCAAATCCCTGGCTACCCTGGGATTCTTGCAAACCTCTGATACAGTGGTAACCCTGGTTATTGAACAATATAATGACGATTTTGAAACCCTCTTGGAGACTGGTGAGCAATTCTGAATGTAACATCAGATAGCTGCCATCTCCGACAAGGACGTAGACCTCGCTTTGCGGCTGCGCCATTTTAACACCCAGTCCCGCCGCAACTTCATAGCCCATACAGGAATAGGCATATTCCAGATGATAGTCTTTTTTTGCCTTACTTCGCCATAAACGGTGTAAATCGCCGGGTAGACTGCCCGCCGCACTGACCACGACATCTTGTGCCGTCACAAAGTGATTCAAGACCCCTAAAATATGGGTTTGCGCGTTTCCGTCGGGAATTTCCGTGCTGTACAGCCGATCCACTTCCTGCTGCCATTCTTGACGCCATTTGGCAATCTGTTCCTGATACTGCCGGGCTGTGGCGTAAGAACCGAGTCCCTTATGAATTGCCTGCAGTCCCAGTTTGGCATCTGCCTGCAACAGCGTGGCCCCCATTTTATAACCGTCAAAGGCACTGACATTGAGGTGGAGAATTTTGAGATTGGGATCCTGAAAAGCCGATTTGGATGCCGTGGTGAAATCTTGAAGACGGGTGCCGATGGCTACAACAAGATCGGTTTTTGCGGCGAGTTGATTTGCCACTTTCGTCCCTGTCACACCCAGTCCACCGACGTTCATCCGGTGGGTCCATGGGAGGGCACTTTTTCCTGCTTGCGTTACGGCCACGGGGATGCCGCATTGATCTGCGAAAGTTGCGAGACGATCACAGGCAAATGCATAGTGCACCCCCCCACCCGCAATGATCAGGGGGCGTTTTGCGGCTTTGATGGCCGCGACAGCCACTCCAAGCGCACGATCCGACAAAACACGCCGATCAAGATACCAGGTGCGTTTTTCAAAAAATGTCGTGGGGTACTCATAGGCTTCTGCCTGTACATCTTGTGGCAAACACAGGGTGACTGCACCGCAGTGCTCGGGATCAGTCAAGATCCGAAAGGCATTCAGACAAGCGGTCATCAATTGTTCAGGGCGAGTGATTCGGTCCCAGTAACGGCTGACGGGACGCAAACAATCATTGGCCGAAAGGCTGTAGTCGGTGGAATCTTCAATCTGTTGTAATACGGGGTCGGGTTGCCGGGAGGCGAAGATGTCTCCGGGCAATAATAAGACTGGAATGCGATTCGCCGTTGCCGTTGCCGCAGCCGTAACCATGTTGGTCGCACCGGGGCCAATCGAGGTAGTACAGGCAAAAATGGCCAGGCGATTTTTTTGTTTGGCATAGGCCGTTGCCGTATGCACCATGCCTTGTTCATTATGGCCTTGCATAAAATGCAAGCCTGAATCCCCATACTCCAAGGCTTCACCCAAGCCGGTGACATTGCCATGTCCGAAGATGCCGATCACGCCGCTGACAAACTTATGGGAAACACCATCGATCTCAATCCATTGATTGGCGAGAAATTTCAGTAAGGCTTGTGCCATGGTGAGATGTAGGGTTGACATCATTCCTCCTAAGTGCCTTCCAAAGGGTGCCAGACGCGCTTATTGGCACTCTCTGCCTGAGTCCAGCTATGTTCCTCAGTGAATTCCGGCACTGTATAGGGATTATTTTTCAAGTGACGGATTACCCAGATATAGTACATGCCATAACCCGGTGCGGCGACTTGTGCATGATCAAGGTTATAGAGCACTTTCAGGGTGTCGTACTCTTTGATTTTCACCACTTGCGTATGACCCTTTTGGTCGCCGGTCTCGCCAAAACCAAATCCTTGAGCTTCGGTAAAGCGATAATGATAAATTTCAGGTTGCGGGTGGTGATGAGGGGGGTAACTGGACCAACGCCCCGGAAAGGTGATCACCTCACCCAATACCAAGTTCGCTTCCGGGCGATTTCTCTTGTCAAAAATGGTGCGAACAATGCGGTAGGCGGTATTATCCAAGAGGCCCTTGCCGCGTTGCTCGCTGAGCAATAGATTATTCGCTTCAAAGAATCGGGCTTCAAAATGAACTTCATTACTCACCTGCGACAGGGCCAGTTCACAGTCCGTTGTGGCGATCATGGTCAGTGATGTACTCGCGTCAACATGCATGGCATAAGGATCTTCATCAAAAATCGACCTTCGCTCTGCCTGATATTGTTTCCCCTCACAGCGAAAGGTGATTTTGCCTTTCAGCAATAAAACGGCGGACTCCAAGCCATCATTGACTGTCCATTCCTCTCCGGCACGTAAGTTCAGAATGCCGAAGTGAATGCCGGTATCGTCGCTTGCCTCACCGATCGTGGTGATACTTGTCAGCCCAAAAGAAAAACCTTGAGAATGATGGTGCAGCAGTGATGATGGCATATTAGGCCTCCTGCCAAAGGCGGATACATTCTAAAAAATCCCTGGCGATCTGTTCAGGGATCTCTTCCAAGTCAATTTCATCCTTTAGAAAACCCTGCCAGGAGGGCCAAAAAATACTTCGGCCAATGGCAAAACCACTGACTTTTTTACAGGCTTTCACGGTGCAAAACAAAGGGCCGAGGTCTGCGATTGCACGTCCTCCCCCCAATAAAATAATACGGGAATGGGGATCACGCTCTTCCAGAAGATCTTCAAGCTGAGACCAATGCTGTGCAGAGTCGTTCCCGGCGAGTTTCCACCAATAAGGAGTGATGCCCGCTTCATAAACCGTGTTTATTACCTCAATTGTGGCCTGTGCGTGATCGGGGAATTCGTCGGGAAGGATCAATTCCAACATGAGTCGACGATCAAGATGATCACAGACTTGGGCCAGCTCTTTTAAGCGCAGTAGTTGTTGCCGCCGAATTTCTTCATCCAGTTCGGGATGGTATTGCCAAAGCACCAGGATGCCGGACGTTGTAAAATTTCTTGATAAAGCGGTTTATCTCCCAGCCAACGAATCGGCAGGCATTGAGGTTCTTCAATAGGCACGCCAATGATGATCTCTTTGTTAATCTGCGATGCCAAAATATCCGCCCCATTGACTCCGGGAATCTTGTTGTCGCGCCACTTGAAAGCCGGAAAAAACTTGCTCTTTAAATGCCTTAATGAGGGAGTGATTTTTGCCTGCGGTCTCACAGCTCTTCCTGAATTGTTCCCGGTGATCAAAGGCCAAGACAAAAAAATCATGCTCAATGGCAGGCCCTAAGCCTGAGCGTCTATGTCGCAACGCAATCTCC
>QIIJ01000485.1 GCA_003232595.1 Aurantimonadaceae bacterium
ACGAACATGCTGCCTATCTCGATGGTTTTATTGAAACAACCAAGTTGAAAAACATGACACTGGTCGTTCATGACTGGGGTTCGGCACTTGGCATGAGATATGCCCGCCTAAACCCTGAAAATGTGCGGGCACTTGCTTTTATGGAGGCAATCATTCCGCCAGCATTTTTCCACTGTTTCCGCAATTTCTTCAATTGAAAGAGAGCTGTCATGATTAAAAATGTCACCCCTTTGGGATTTCCCTGTTTATGATTCCATGTAAACAAGAAGCGGTCTTGGGTCAGGACCTTACAAATAGTCCGTCAGTTGACAGGTGTCATAATTTTGATCATACCAAACTGCGCAGGGAGAGTTGAAGTGAGCCAAAAAGCATGTGTTCTGGGGTTGGGATTGATGGGCAGTCGCGCCGCCCTGCGCCTTACCGAAAAAGGCCAGCATGTCGTTGCCTGGAACCGAACTGTTCTTCCCCCCGGGAACAAGATCGCAAGTGTCGCCACCTTGGCACCATCGCCAAGCGAAGCCGTTAAAAACGCATCGGCTGTACTGTTATTTCTTCACAATGCTGACGCCGTATTTGAAACTTTGCTGAGTAGCGGGGCGTCGGTGTCGGGTGGCACCAAAGGTGCCGAGAATGGCGCGCTGCTTGAAGCGACTTATGCCGGGGACATAACGCCGGCCAAAACCACATGAATTTTAGCTGGAAAAACTACGAGGAAAGAGATGGGCAATCCCCTGACCCGCCGCAAAGTCGGGCATACTGAATGCGATGTCAGCGTACTTGGGCTGGGAGGCGCGCCGCTTGGCAATCTGTTTGAAATTCTGCCGGATGAGCAGGCCCTGAGCACGGTTGAGGCCGCATATGATGCCGGCGTCGGCCATTTCGACATGGCGCCGCAATATGGTCACGGGGTGGCCGAGCATCGGTTTGGGCATGTGCTGCGCGAAAAGGAGCGTGGCACATTCACCCTGTCCACCAAGGTCGGACGGTTGTTGAAGCCGGTCAAACGCGATCAGGTCCGGCGCGGCAACTGGAAAAAAACCCACGATTTCAACATTGTGCATGATTATACCTATGACGGGGTGATGCGCTCGGTTGAAGACAGTTATCACCGGCTGGGCATGAACCGGATCGACATCGCCCTGATCCATGATGTGGATGTGGCCCATCACGGTGATGATTATGATGCCCGCTTCAAGGAAGCGATCGAGGGCGCGGTGCCTGCTTTGCAGGAACTGAAACGGGCCGGGGTGATCAAGGCGATCGGAATCGGCGTGAACGAAGTCGCGCCAAGCGTGCAGTTCGCAAAAAACGCTGAGCTGGATTGTTACATGTTGGCCGGGCGTTACAGCCTGTTGGAGCAAGACGGGTTGGAGGAATTGTTTCCCTTGGCCGAGGCCCAGGGGTTTTCGTTCCTGATCGCGGGGCCGTTCAAATCCGGCATTCTGGCCACCGGGCCCACCCCGGGTGCCACCCATGATTATCGCGCGGCATCAGCCGAAGTCATAGACAAGGTCAACCGGATCGCCGCGATTTGCGCGCGCCACGACACGCCGCTTGCGGCGGCGGCCATTCAGTTTCCGCTGGGCCAGGCGCGGGTGGCATCGGTGGTGACCGGGGCAGTGCGCGCTGAGGAGATTACCCAGAACGTTGATCTGATGGCCCGTGAAATCCCCGCTGATCTGTGGGCAGAACTGCGCACCGAAGGGTTGCTGAACGAAGCCGCGCCGGTGCCGGACGGCCCCTTCGCGTGACCACATCCGGGGTTAAATGCCTGCAGCAGGCCAACGCCATACTTGGTGAAGGCCCGCTCTGGCACCCCGATGAAGGCGCGTTTTATTGGATCGATATCCTGCGCCCGGCGATTTACCGGTTTGTTCCAGGGCAAGGGCAGACTGGGAATTGGCCGATGCCTTCGGCAATTGGAGCGATGGGGTTTTGTAGGGACGGGCAACTGATTGTGGCGCTTGAGAATGAGGCTGTGTGCCTGTTTGATCCAGAGACCGGCAACTTGCAGCAGTTCGTTGATCCGATCAGTGTTTGCGGCCCCAAAAATGTTGCAGGCCGGTATAATGATGGCCGCGTCGATGCGCTGGGCAATTTCTGGCTTGGCTGGTTGACCCACGGGCGCAAGCAACCCGGCGCGCTGTTTCGCATTGAAAGCTCGGGTGCGGTTTGCAAAATTCTGGACGATCCGGTTGCGCCAAACGGACTGGGCTGGAGCCCGGACGGGCGGGTATTTTATTTTACAGATTCCCATATCAATACGATCTGGGCCTTTGACTGTGATCTGGAAACCGGTGCGCTTGAGCAACGCCGTGAATTCGCCAAACAGGATCGGAGCAAGGGGATATTTGACGGCTTATGCGTTGATGCCGGGGGCAATGTCTGGACGGCGCTTTATGGGGGTGGCGCGGTGGTCAAGCTGTTGCCGGATGGGTGTGAAGGCGGGCGGATTGAATTGCCGGTGCGCCTGGCCACCAGCTGTTGTTTTGGTGGTGACGGATTAAGGAACCTGCTGATTACAACGGCTGTTCGCGGGCAAAACGCTGCGGAACTTTTGACGCAACCGCGGGCGGGTTCTGTTTTTTCCATTGTGGTTGATCAGCCAGGAATAGCCGAGCAACTTGCGCAGCATACCCAGGATACCTAAATATGAAAAAGTGGCAACCATATGGTATATATGGGTATCAATTTTGAAAAAGCCCTGCCTAGTTCATCAAAACGCCTGCTTAATGCTCGACCTGATCACATTTTGGTGGATCCTAAAAAGGCCTTGCCTTAAACCTGTCATACCATTACTCTTTTATTGGACAATATTGCAGTGGTTCCCCACTCGAAACCTGGGAGGAAATTTGTCGTGCTAAAAAGAATAATCGGAATTTCAGTTGCCGTGAGCCTTATGGGCGGCAGTTGGGGAGCGATGGCGCAGGAAGCGCCAATGCTCAAAGAACTGGTAGCAGCAGGAAGCCTGCCGCCGCTGGAAGAACGCCTGCCCGCCAATCCGCTGGTGGTTAACCCGCTAAATGAGGTTGGCAATTACGGTGGCACACTGCGCCGGGGATCGGCGTTGCTGTTCCCGGTTTTGTTTGTAAACGTCACCCGCGAACCATTGGTGTCATTCTCGTTTCCGGACCCAAGTGCAGCGGCACCGGGGCCAAATCTGGCGGAATCCTGGTCGTTCAACGATGAAGGAACCGAGCTGACCATGAATATCCGTCAGGGCATTCGCTGGTGATGGCGAGCCGTTCACCGCAGATGACATCGCGTTCTTCTGGGAAGACATAATGAAAGACCCCAACACCACGGTGCCAATTCACCCTGCATTGTTCGTGGCCCCGGGTGTTGCGCCAGAATTTGAGCAAATCGACAAGTATACCATCAAGTTTACCTATCCTTTTGCATTCCAATATGCGTTGCAATCGCTGGCCGCTGTCGAGGATACATTTGCCTGGCCCAAGCATATTCTGGCCAAGGATCACCCGCGCTACAACGCCAACGCAACTTATGATGACATCAATAAATGGGCACCTTGGTGGTCCGGCCGCAACAAAGTTACGGTGGCCGCATGGAAAATGGATTCCATCAGCGCCGACAACACGCTCATTCGGCTGGAGCGCAATCCCTACTATTGGAAAGTTGATAGCGAAGGCAATCAACTGCCCTATGTGGACTTTGTTGAAAACAACATTGTTCCGGATCGTCAATCTGTTGCGCTTGGCAATATCTCAGGTCAATTCGATTACGATGGTACCTGGGTCGGCAACCAGCACTTGCCTTTGTTCCTGAAGGAAAAAGAAGGCCGTAATCTGGAAATCGGCTGGTTCAACAATACGCCGGGCATGGCCATTTATATGAACTATGACAGTAAAAACGACAATATTCGCGGTCTGGTTCGTGACATCAAATTTCGGCAGGCCATGTCGCTGGCGATTGATCGTGATGCGATCAACCGGCAGTTCTTCCTGGATCTGTTGGACCCGACAGCATTTTCATTCAGCCCGAATTCTCCGTATTTCGACAAAGAGACAGGCAAGTTGTTTGCTGAACTGAACATCGACCGCGCCAACGCCTTGCTGGATGAGGCAGGCTATAAGGACAGCAACGGCGATGGCATCCGCGAATACGCCGACGGGACCAAAATTGAACTGGTCATGGATGTGGCCAACCACGACCTCTACGTGCCGATCACCGAGTTTTTGATCGACACAATCCCTGCCAGTATTGGCATCGGGCTTGTGATGAACAACCAGCAGCAGGACCTGATCTTTGAGCGCCGTCAGACGCTGGACTGGGATCTGCATGTATTCGATATCTGGGGTTCAACCGCGCCGCTTGCCAAGCTGGAAGACTGGGTGCCGGTTTCCAAGGGCTTCCCGTTCTGGAACCAGAAAGCCAGCGAAGCGCCGTTCAGCCCTGAATACGCCGAATTCAGCAACATTCTGTTGGGTGCTCGCGGCCTGGACTACGACACCCGTGTCAGTGAAATGAAACGGGCAAACAGGATCATGACTGAAAACGTATTCAACCTGTTTGTAGGCTTCTACCGCCGGGCGTTTATCTACAACAGCAAACTGGGTAACATGCCTGAAGAGGCTATGCGTGATGTGGCATTCGGGCTTCTGGAAGGTCCAATGCGCCCCGAGCAGATCTATTTTAAAAAGTAGGTTCTGAACCCAAGCATCGTGGTGGCCAAGGTCACCACGATGACCATCATTTCTTTGTTCACCCTGTTTAAGGGTGTTTTTTGTAAATCCACCCCATCGACCAGACTTACTGCGCTATGTTAGGATGAGTCCCACCTGCACCCAGAAAGGAGGACACACATTGTGCTAAACTATTTTTTGCGTCGGCTTGTAGGCTTGGTGCCAATGTTTCTGGTCGTGTCCTTCATCAGTTTCACTATTATCCAACTCCCCCCCGGTGATTTCGTAACCACATTGATTTCCCAGATGATGGCGGCCGGCGATTCAGGGTCTTTGGCCCGCGCAGATTTACTTCGCGAGCAATACAACCTCAACGATCCGTTTCTGGTGCGCTATTGGGACTGGCTCTCAGGCATCTTGGTTGGAGATTTTGGTGTCTCCGTCATGTTTCAGGGCGCTGAGGTTGCAGACCTCATTGGCACTGGTTTTCTGTTTACGATTTTGCTTGGTGGCATATCGCTGATTTTTGCCTGGAGCCTTGCAATTGCCATTGGCATCTATTCTGCCACCCACCGTTATGGCATCGCCGATTACAGCTTTACCTTTCTTGGCTTCATCGGACTTGCGGTACCGCCGTTCCTGACGTCACTGCTGTACGTTTTCGCAGCAGTGTTCATATTTGGCGCCGATCAGGTAGGGGGCTTGTATTCTGCCGAATTCCGCGATGCGCCCTGGTCGCTGGCCCGCCTCTACGATCTTCTGGCCCATATGTGGTTTCCGGTGGCGGTGCTTACCCTGGGGGGCATGGCCGGGACAATGCGGATCATGCGTGGCAGCCTGATTGATGTGCTGAACCAACAATATATCGCCACCGCGCGCGCCAAGGGGTTATCGGAGCGAACGGTGGTTCTGAAACACGGCGCGCGCGTGGCGATCAACCCGCTGATCAGTCGGCTGAGCATGATTATTCCCGATCTGTTTTCCAATGTCATCATCGTGTCGGTTGTGCTGAACCTGCCGACACTGGGGCCGCTGTTTTTACGGTCGTTACTGGGGCAGGACATGTTTGTAGCCGGTGCCATTTTGCTGATCCTGGCGGTGTTTGTGCTGGTAGGCAATCTGTTGGCCGATCTGGCGCTGGCCTGGTCCGACCCGCGTATCCGGCTGGAATAGGGTGGGACAATGGACGCTGCAACTACCCTGACGGACAAATCACCACCCCTGTCCATGCGTCAGTTGATGCTGCGCCGGTTCTGTCGCAACCGGGTGGCGCTTGGCTCGTTGATCATTTTGGGGTTGCTGTATCTTTCCATGATTTTTGCCGGGTTCGTATCTCCCTATTCTCCGACCCGCAGCGCATCATTGTATTTGACCACGCCACCGCAAAGCATTCGGTTTTTTGATGATGAAGGCAGTTTTCATCTCCGCCCGTTCGTCTACCGCTTAGAGGGCAAACGGGACCTGAAGACCCTGACATTTGTCTACGAGGAAATCAAAGACCAGCGCGATGAGATTTTCTTTTTCATTGAGGGCGACAGCTATGAGTTTTTTGGTTTTACTTTCAACAGGCATCTGTTCGGCACCAAAGAAGGCACGGTCTATCTGCTGGGCACCGATTTGCGGGGCCGGGACATGCTGTCGCGCATCATTTACGGTTCGCGTGTCACCCTGACCATCGGGCTGGTGGGCGTAGCGTTGATGATTACGCTTGGCGCTTTGATCGGGGCGCTGTCGGGTTATATCGGCGGCTTCGTAGATATGGCGGTGCAGCGGATCATCGAAGTATTCCGGCTGTTTCCGCCGATCCCACTGTGGCTGGCGCTTGCAGCGGCGGTTCCGCCGCAACTGCCGTCAGTCTATGTGCTGATCTCGATCATCGTGATTTACGGTTTCATTCAGTGGCCCGGGCTGGCGCGCGAGGTACGCGGGCTGGTGCTGGTACTGCGAGAAACCGAATTCGTTCTCGCGGCCCAGGCCGCCGGTGCCGGGACGTTCTGGGTGGTGCGCAAGCATCTGATCCCCAGCGTGATGCCGCATCTGCTGGTCACCGCCACGCTTGGCATTCCGGTGGTGATCATTTTTGAAAGTACGCTCAGCTTCTTTGGTCTTGGCGTTAAACCGCCTACAATCAGCTGGGGGTTGTTGTTGCAGCAATCGCAAAAGCTTGAAGTACTCAGCTTTTACCCCTGGCTGCTGGCGCCGGCGGTGTTTCTGGTGGTGGCCGCATTGCTGTTCAATTTCGTAGGTGACGGCATCCGCGATGCGGTTGATCCCTATTCGTGATGGGGGGGCAATGGGGCAAATAGCTGATGATATACTGCTGCAGGTGCGCAATCTGCAGACCCATATCAAAACAGACAACGGTTTGGTGCGCGCGGTCGAGGGTGTGAGTTTTGCGGTCAAATCCGGCGAAACACTGGGTATTGT
>QIIJ01000575.1 GCA_003232595.1 Aurantimonadaceae bacterium
TCGCTTCGCAAAATTTTGATACGGTCCATCTGGCGTTGATCTTCAACATTCCATTGCTCCACATGCTGGCGCGCCCGTGTCAACAGTGTGCGGATTTGGTCAATTGCGGATTTGTCCGCATAATCCCCAGCCCGCACACGCGCCAAAGCTGTTTCCCGCGCCATTACCCAATTGTTGAGTAAAACCGCATGTTTAATCAAAAACGGTGCCATGCCCAGACCGGTGGAATTTCCAATGCCGAGATCTTTTTTTACCGCATCAGCAAGGGGGACAAATTTTTGCCGATTACGGGCTTTTGCAATGTGCTCAACCAGATCATGGGTAAATCCGCGGATCAACCAGATGGTCAACATCTCAGCCTGAAACGGCCCGGCCAGTTCGCAGCGATCAACAATGACCTCCCTGTCAGCAAAACCAAGTTTGCCATTGCCATATACAGCAGTGGTTCGCATCAGATAACCAATGGTACCGATCATGTCGCTGTCAGGCTGTTGCCCGTTCGACAAGCGCTCAACCACATGCTCAAAAAGCCGTACAGATTTATTTGCCCGGCTCAATACGGCTTAAACCGCCCCGCTTCCTGTTTGGGCGTATTTGCTTCCAGTCGATCAAGGTCATCTGTGGTTGGCACGCCGTCAAATAGGGCAAAACTGGCATCCCATGCTTCAGCAATCACCCGGTCTGAGCGCTGTTCAGGTTCAAGTTCCGTTGAAAAAGCTACCAGGCTGTAAGTATTGCCACCCAGTTGAAGCGAATAGACCGCGCGGCCATACCCGTCAGAGCTTATCTCCCAGACCGGGCGGGTAACTTCTGATTTTTCGGCACTTAATCGCCGGATTAAAACGCGCATAAAACTCAAGCGCGTTGGAAATGCCGCGCCCATCCGCGCCAGCTTTAAAACTTTATCCTGAGGCCTAAGCGGTATATTTGAGGGTTCTGGATTGCTGGTGGTCATTATATTTCCGGTCCAAACGATTGGTCATAGAACCGCAACCAGTTACCTCCCATGATGGCTGCGATTTCATCATCACAAAAGCCAACACCGTGCAGGCCTTTGCTAATGTTGGAGAAGCTGGTGTTGTTGACAAACCAGTCGGGTTGATCAGGAAAACCGGCAGCGGTTTTTGATCCCTCACCATAATCAGTGGTGTTAGACCAGCGCCCGTTGCGCATCCAGGTGACGACACTGTCGGGCTGGTCCTGACACAAATCTGAACCAATACCAAAATGCTCCACGCCATAACGCCCGGCCATATCAGCAATCATTTCACAGAATTCGGTCACCGCACATGCTGACCCGTTTTTGAGGTGGTGCGGGTACAGAGAAAAGCCGAACATACCGCCTGATTGCGTCAGCTCTTTAATCACCGTATCAGATTTGTTCCGTAACGCTTGATGCCAGCGCGCCGGATTGGCGTGGGTTATGGCCATCGGTCGTGTTGAAATTTCAATCGCTTCCAGGGTTGAGCGTTCACCGGAATGGCTCATGTCAACCACCAGCCCCACCCGGTTCATTTCGGCAATTGCCTGCCTGCCAAACCGGGTAACGCCTGTGTCTTCATCTTCATAACACCCAGTCGCCAGCAAAGACTGGTTGTTGTAAGTCAACTGCATAAATCGCACACCAAGGGTATGACAGATTTTGATGAGGCCGATATCGTCCTCAATCGGCGATGGATTTTGAAACCCGAAAAAGATAGCAGTTCGGTTTTCTACTTTTGCGCGACGCACATCATCGCCACTGCGCCCGATAAATATCAGTTCGGGATACCGTTCAAACCACCGGTTCCATTGTTCCAGATTGAGCACCATTTCACGGAAGGTTTCGTGATAGGCAATCGTTACATGCACACCGTGAACGCCACCTTCATGCATCTGCCGGAATATTTTTTCCGACCAGTTGGCATATTGCAGACAATCGATCAGTGGTGTTTCAGACATGTCAATTACTCCGGATGGCCAGCGTGAATGTACGCCGTTTTCACTTGTGTATAAAACTCTGCTGCACCGCGCCCCTGTTCACGCGGGCCGGAACTGGAGTTTTTGCGCCCGCCAAATGGCACATGATAATCTGTCCCGGCGGTCGGCAGATTGACCATCACACATCCGGTTTCAATATTACGCCTGAAATGCGTTGCGCGCGCTAGGGACTTTGTGAAAATACCTGCAACCAGTCCATATTGCGTATCGTTGGCAATAGCCAAACCCTCATCATAAGAACCGATGCGTTGAACGGCGGCAATTGGTGCAAACATCTCTTTGCGATTGAAATCCATATCATTGGTGGTTTCTGCCAAAAGGGCTGGCGACATGTAATAGCCGTCATCAACAAGTGAAAGTTGCTCACCGCCGCAAACAACCTCAACGCCTTGTTGGCGTGCTCTGTCGATCCAGCCAAGATTGGCATTGAGTTGCGACTGGCTGACAACAGGCCCCATCTGTGTGCCTTCATGCAACGCGTGACCAACCTTGATTTTGCCGAGTGTTGTTGCCAGTTTATCGACAAACTGATCATGGATTTTTTCGTGCACCAGCAACCTTGAAGAAGCGGTACATTTTTGCCCGGTGCTGGAATAACCTCCTGCGAATGCCCCGGCAACAGCCAGATCAACATCCGCATCATCCATAACCAGCAACGCATTCTTTGAGCCAAGCTCAAGCTGGTATTTGGTCAGATTTGCAGCCGCTGCAGCCGCCACCTGACAGCCAACGCCATATGACCCGGTAAAGGTGATTGCATCAACGTCGCGATGACCGGCAAGCCCGTTGCCAATGCTGGAGCCCGGCCCCATGACCAGCTGGAAGGCGCTAGCTGGCAGGCCTGAACGTGAAATAATCTCGGCCAGCGCCCAGGCAGACGCCGGGGTCTGATTAGCCGGTTTCCAGATAACCGCATTGCCATAGGCAAGGGCTGGCGCAATTTTCCAACTCGCTGTGGCGGTCGGAAAATTCCAGGGCGAGATAACCCCTACAACGCCCATGGGTTCGCGGCGAACATCGATTTCAATGTCGGGACGCACTGAATCGGCATTTTCACCAATTTGCCGCAACACTTCCGCGGCATAATAGGTAAAAAACTGGCCGGCTCTGAAAACCTCTCCTTTTCCCTCAGCAACTGGTTTGCCTTCTTCGCGGCTTAGCAAAATTCCAAGCTCGTGCGACCGGGCCATAAGTTCACGCCCAATCATTTCCAGCGCCGCCTGGCGCGTTTCAATCGACAGGTTTCGGCAAGCGGGCAAAACTTCGCGCGCCGCCAATATGGCTGTCTCAAGCTGTTCAAGACTTGCCTGCCCATAATGCCCGATAACATCCCCAAGTTCTGAAGGATTGCGGTTCTCAATCATATCGGTGCCTGCCAGCCAGTTACCGGCAATCAGATTGTCAAATGTTTTCGTCATGTATTTCTCCTGTATGAAAGCAGATTTCACCAAATTAAGACTTCAATCAAATAGAAATATTTGCTATTTGTTTCAGAAAATTTGAAATGGCACACAATGATAAAACTTGAAGCGTTACGTGTATTTGTAACCGTTGCAGAAATTGGCAATATCAAAGAGGCTGCCGAAAAGATTTGCCGGACAGCTTCAGCTGTTTCGATGACCTTAAAGCAGCTCGAGCAAGAAGTGGGGGGTCCGCTTTTCGAAAGCGATAGAAAAAACAATCTCACTGCTTTGGGGGCATTTGTTCTTCAAACCGGCAAAGTCCAGATCAACAGTTACGACAAGGCCATCGCGACAATCAGAGCCTATGCGCAAAATAAAATTGGCCATTTGACACTGGCCTGCGTTCCCTCAGTTGCAGCCAATCTTATTCCTTCATTGTTGCCCGAATTTATCAAAGACCGCCCTGATGTGGAAGTGGAACTGTTTGATATCGACAGCCGCAATGTTCGGGTGATGCTGGAAACCGGACAAGCAGATATTGGCATAGCTGGAAAGCCAAAATCAGGCGCGCTTGTGACCTTTGAACCTCTTTTCCACGATCGGTTCAAAGTTATCTGCAATTTAAAAAACCCACTGCTACAATTGAACAGATCCATCCGATGGTCCGACCTGACAGGAAAAGAGTTCATTCTCAACGGCGCCTCCGACAAAATCAGCACGCTTGAGTACAGGACACTATCTGACAGCGCGTCGATTACCGTCAGGAATGTGACTTCACTACTGGCACTGATCAACGTCGGCATGGGTGTTACGCTGTTACCAGCTCTGGCTGCTATCGATCTGCCAAAAAACGTAGTATCACTCGAACTGGAAGACACTAACGTCACTCGCACCGTAGGTCTGATAGAACGCCACAATACATCGCGCAGCCCAATAGCCCTGGCTTTTCGCGAATTCCTGCTTGATACAATGCCCAGCCTGATCGGCAAGTTTGA
>QIIJ01000540.1 GCA_003232595.1 Aurantimonadaceae bacterium
GCCTCGCGGACCACAGCAAATGCAGGGACCAACAGATCTTCAAGTTTGGTTCCTTCGGCCAGTTGGGCCTTGAATTCATCGGTTTTTGCACGAAGCTGTTCGTCGCTGAGAGATTCTATTTCCGGCTCTAGCGCGTTGATTTTGTCAACAATCGGCTGAAGTTGCTTGACCCGGCGGTCGTTTTCAGAACCGAATATTTTGCGGGCGATGCCCCCGAAACTGACCATGGATTGGCCCCTTATTTGCGTGTCTGCCGATAAAATTATCGAACCTGACAGGATTGCTCTGGTTCGACCATAAAGGGAAACAGCAACAACAAGAATTTGAATGTCCGGCATCACCGAATTGCAGGAAGAATTCTGGACGCCGGGCTCAAGGACAGATAAGAGGGGGCTTGAGCGATGTCAACGGGTTCCTTGTACCTGTCAGTTGAGGCTGATATTACTAATATCGCACTTAAGGCGAATATTGTTGCGTGTAATACAGGATTTGGAAATGACTTGTAGAAATCGAAAATATGCGGCGGGCCTGATGGTTGTAGCCAGTCTTGTGGCCGGGTCTGCTTTTGGCCAGGAAAACAAGATTATTGCCAAGGTCGGTGATTTGGAGATAACCGCCCGCGACCTTGCCAATGCAGACCGCGATATTGGCCGACAGTTTGACCGGTTGCCGGAAGAGCAGCGGCAACCTGCGCTTCTGGATGCGCTGATCGATATTATGGTCATTGCCGCCAGGGCCGAAGCGGAAGGTCTGGACAAAGACGGCGATTTTGTTGCCAGAATGTTATTGCTGCGCAAAAGAGCGCTGCACAACATTTATATCAGCAAAACGGTCTCGGGGAAGATTTCTGATGAGGACATTAAAAATCTTTATGACAAGGAAACTGCCAAAGTCGAAGAGATCAATGCGCGTCACATATTGGTGAAAACCGAGCAGGAGGCCCGTGATATTATCAAATTGCTGGATGAGGGGGGGGATTTTGCCGCCCTTGCCAAGGAAAAATCAACCGGCCCCAGCGGCAAAAACGGCGGTGATCTGGGCTTTTTTGGTAAGGGACAGATGGTACCGGCCTTTGAAAATGCAGTCTTTGCTCTGGAAGAGGGCAAACATACCGAAGAGCCTGTAAAAACCCAGTTTGGTTTTCATGTGATCAAGCTTGAAAAACGTCGCATTGCAACGCCGCCCGAATTTGAAAAGGTAAAGAACCAATATCGGCAAATAATCCTGCGCGAGCGTTACGGGGCACTTGTTGAAGGCACCCGTGCAAAAATGAAAATAGAAGTTCTCGATGAAAGCCTGCGCTTGCCAGAGCGGGGAAATAACTAGAGCAAGTTTCGACCATACGGAATCACTTGACCGGTTTTCCGCGTCTGCTGGCAAGGCGCAATTTCCGCCTTGGTCTGGCCGACCACAAGGAAAGTGCAACGATGTCCAGAAGGCGCGGAAAACCGGCCTCCGGTGGGCCAAATCAGCCCATCAGCTTCGTTGAGCAGCTTGTCCGATACCGGTATCGCAGTGCGCTGCTCGCCTCGCTGAGTGTGCTGATTTGACTCCATCAAGTGATCCCGTATGGTCGAAATTTGCTCTAGAATCCAGTTAATGCTGCCGGGGCTTGATGTGTCATGAAAAAATCGCCACTTGCTCCAGAGGTTCAACCAGTGCTGCCTCCCGTCACGGGTGTGAGGCTTGCTGCCGTTGAGGCAGGCTTGAAGTACAAGGGCCGCAGGGATCTTTCGATTATGGTGTTTGATCAGCCCGCACAGGTGGCTGGCGTGTTCACCCGTTCAAAATGCGCATCGGCACCTGTCGACTGGTGCCGGACACATATCAGTAAAGGTGTGGCCCGCGCCATGGTGGTCAATGCGGGCAATGCCAATGCTTTTACCGGACAAAAGGGCGTATCGGCGGTGGAAAAAACCGCCAGTGCCGCAGCAAATGCCGTCGGGTGCCCGCTGGATCAGGTGTTTCTTGCTTCAACCGGGGTGATTGGCGAGCCGCTTGATGTGGCCCGGTTTTGCGATCTGCTTGGCGAACTGGCAAAAACCGCAGTGGAAGATAACTGGGCAGCGATGGCCGATGCTATTATGACCACCGATACCTATGCCAAACTGGCGACCCGGTCATTCGATATCAAGGGCGATACTTTCACCATAAATGGTATTGCCAAGGGGTCAGGCATGATAGCCCCGGATATGGCGACCATGCTGTCCTTTATTGTTACTGATCTTCCTGTCAGCGCCGAATGCCTGCAGTCGCTGTTGTCAAAATATGTCAAGACCACCTACAATGCGGTAACAGTTGACAGCGATACCTCAACCAGTGACACAGTGCTGGTATTTGCCACAGGCTGTGGCGGGCCGGGTGATTTCTTGCCGATTTTTGATGTGAGTGACCCCAGACTGGAAGTATTTTCTGAACATCTGGCTGATCTTATGCAGGACCTGGCCTTGCAGATTGTCCGTGATGGAGAGGGGGCTTCAAAACTGATAAAAATCACGGTTGAGGGAGCACGTAATGATGTGGCTGCGGCCACAATTGCCAAATCCATTGCGAATTCACCTCTGGTCAAAACTGCAATTGCCGGGGAGGATGCCAACTGGGGCCGCGTTGTAATGGCGATTGGCAAAGCAGGAGAGGAAGCTGACCGCGACCGTCTTTCAATCTGGTTTGGCGATGTGCGGGTAGCGCTCGATGGAGCGCGCGATCCCGGTTACAGCGAGGATGGGGCAATGGCGGTTATGAAAAAACAGGAGATAGAGATCAGGGTGGATTTAGACCTTGATCAGGGCAGTGCCACCGTATGGACCTGCGATCTTACGCACGACTATATCGCAATAAACGCAGACTACAGAAGTTAGCCAAAATAATGCCGAGCAGACTTGCACAGGTGAGACGGTTGGAAGCAGTGAGTTTTCGTTCATGGCCTGCTGCCAATACATATTACGACGGGGCCTGGGCCATTCGGCTTACGGCGGGCCACCCGTCCAAGCGGTTGAATTCGGTCAACCCGCTTGATCCGGCCGACCATTCCGATCTTGAAGGTCGGGTCATGCGGGCGGCAGAGCGTTTCAAGGCGTTCGGGCGACCTCTTGTTTTCCGCCAGTCGCCCCTGGCTCCACCGGTGCTTGACAATCTTCTCGATGCCCGCGGATGGCGGCGGTTTGACGAAACAATCGTCATGATGAGTCCTATGGAAGATTTGGCGCTAGACGGGGTTGTAGACCAAGTGCCGATCAGGGATGCTGGACGGTGGATTGATGATCTGATCACCATGAAAGGAGCCACACTTGATCTTAAGCCGGGGCTTTCGGAAATTGTCGGCAATATTCAGACCTCCGTGGGCCTGTTTGTGTCCGAGAGCGATACCGGCAAGCCTTATGCGGCCATCATGTGTGTCCATGACAATGATCTTGCCGGCGTGTTTGAACTTGTAACTCATCCCGAGTTCCGCCAGCAGGGCAGGGGCCGCGAGATTGTCAGGGTTGCCCTTCGCTGGGCAAAGGGAAACGGTGCCAAGCGGGCATGGTTGCAGGTGGTGAGCAGAAACGAGGCTGCGGTATCGCTATATAGTTCCCTCGGATTTAACGAAATTTACCGATACGCCTATCGTCAGGCACCAAAAACGGGAGCCGGAGAATAATGACATCAAGCCAACAGTCCGACCCGACATCCGGCATAGAAAAACCAATCGTGCTGGTTGTCGCCTGCGCGCTGATTGATGTTGACAATCGGGTGTTGATTGCTCGCCGCCCGCAAGGCAGGGCAATGGCGGGATTGTGGGAATTTCCCGGTGGTAAACTTGAAAACGGAGAAACACCGGAACATGCATTAATGCGGGAACTTTCCGAAGAGCTTGCAATAGAAACAAAGGCTGCGTGCCTGGCACCGCTCAGCTTTGCCAGCCATTCCTATGACG
>QIIJ01000612.1 GCA_003232595.1 Aurantimonadaceae bacterium
GTATATCGGCAGCTTTTGCTTTTTTCCCCTTAGCGAAATTTCACGTTTGGTATCGAGAGCAAAATTTGCCTTTGCAAATTCAGCAACATTTGCCGAAATGCACAAGGTCACGCCCTGCTCTTTTGTGGCGGCCTCCAGCCGGCTTGCGGTATTGACCGTATCACCAATAGCTGTCAGCCCGCGCGAGGCACCGTAACCCATATCACCCAAAACAACAGGCCCGGCGTGAATTCCGATGCCAACCCGCAAAGGCTCATCAAGATCGTTCGCCAACCTCGAATTCAAAGCATCAAGAGCGTCCTGCATTTTGCCCGCTGCTTCCAGCGCAGCCCGGCATCCTTCATAGGGAGATGAATTGACCCCGAACAACGCCATCAATCCGTCGCCCAGAAATTTGTCAACCTGACCGCCGGCATCTTCAATTGCTGACCCCATGGCACGTGAAAACTGATTGACCAGATAGACCACGTCGAAAGGCAGTTTGCTTTCCGAATAGGCGGTAAACCCCCTGATATCGGCGAATAAAACCGCAACAACCTGTTCAACACCTGACGATTGAACTGAAATTGCACCAAGGTCCTTCATGGCTGCATCGGCGGGCAACAGGCGGACAATCTTCATCTTACCCGCCGGTACCAGTTGACACGCCAGACGCATATCGGTTTTGGCATTGATCCGGTTCAAGACCTTTTGTTCACCTTGGTCAGGCTCGGGCAATGTCTGGTCAGAATGAACGATCCTGACCCGGCAGGTCGAGCACCGCCCCCGACCGCCGCACACACTTGCATGGGGCACATCATTGATACGGCTGATTTCCAGCAATGTGGCACCAGCTGGATGGCGTATCACCGGTCCGTCCATATAGTTGATTTCAACCTGACTGTTCCGCTTGTTCCTGATGTAGCGTACCAGCCTTAGTCCCAGAACCGCGACCAGCAGCAGCGCAAACCCGTACCGAAAACTCAGGGTTCCGCCGGTTATCGCCTCAAAAAGCCCGGTTTCCGGCAAATTCAGATTTTCATAAAACGCCTCAAGCCACTCGCCGCTTCTGGAAAGAATTTCAATTTCCCGGCCGGCTGAGATAAATCCCGTGATCGCAAGCAAAGGGATCAGTGTTGCTGAAACAAGCGAGACCGCTGGCCAAAGTCCCTGATACCAGTTCTTGAGCTTCAGCCATGAATGCAAGCCAATGCAGCCATGCACCCAAACCACCACAAGGCCGATCATATTGATAATGCCGCTGAAAGGGCTTTGAACCCATGTTGCCAGCACCACGGAGGCATAACTGTCGTTCACGCCATAGAGCTCATGCGCCATTCGCGTAGCCAGAATATGCAGGATCATCAGGAAGGGTATTGCCAGGCCGAGTATTATCTGGAGTCTTTCCCGGTTACTCATACGCAAGGTACGCCGCTTATAGATATGAAGCAGTACAAAGGTCATATGAGTAAGAAATGCACCATACAGCAGGATTGAAAACGGCAGGAACCGCCAAAACAGGCGAAAATACTCGCCAACCAGTTCCATCACATCAAGCGACCAGAGGCCAAGGCTGTGATTGATGAAATGGCTCAGTACATAGACAAACAATACCAGGCCGGAAACAATCCGAAGGCGGGCCTGAGTGCCCGGGTCACGCAGTACCGAGAGCCAGGAGCGGGTTTGTTCCATCAATTAATCCATATGGACAAGGTTGTGTCTATCTTGCCAGTATCACAAATTTTTTCAATCCGGGCATATCCGCAACTTCACCTGAAACAACATCAGGTGGAATTTCCCGCTTGTAGCCCTGCAGCAGTGCCTTGTCATAGGTAGAAACTGTGGTCAGCGCTTTTGTTTTCAGCGTTTTATTGTGCTTCTCAAGTTTCGCTGAAATATTTACAGCCGAGCCGATAACCGTATATTCCAGGTGTTCTTTTTCGCCAACGGCGCCAAATATCACCGGACCGGCGGCAACAGCGGTATTGATCTGATCAGCCGTTAATGTTGCCAGCAGGGAATTATTTTCCTCCTGCTTTTCCAGCGAGTGCATAATGTCGTCAACCGCCCTGAGCGCATCGGCGCAGTAGGTTGAGCATTCACTAACCGCGCCAAATGAAGCGAGGATTCCATCGCCCATAAACTTGTCGATTGTGCCGCCGTTTCTGTGAATGATTGGAACAATAAATGCCTGATATTCTGATAGCAGTTGAACAGCGCTTTTAGGCGGCATCTTGGCGGCCATCTGGCTGAACCCGCGAATATCCACGTTTAATATCGCAGCTTCCCGCCGAACCCCGTCTCCAACAGCAATATCATCATCGGCATCACGAATCCTGGTTGCAACGGATTCATCAAAAAACCGTGCAAGCGAGCGGGCAGCCGTTCCTTCAGAGACGGATTCCACCAGCAGCGTATGCGCTCTCCTGACGGCGATAGCCAGGATCACAGTCACCATCAATATGGCGACAACCTTGCCGATCTCGGCTCCGATCAGCACGGAATTGCTGGTCAGATAGGTCACATAATCTCTGGTCACCATCATGTTTTCCGGATCAACGGTAATCACATACACGACCAGCAACAGCCAGCCGACCACGGCCATCAACCCGGCGGCAATGACAAAACGGGCCTGAAACCGCAATGTGCGCAGCGCAATCAGGACAAACAGATTGAGCATGGCCGGCGCTTTTAGTGAAAACGACGCGGTCTGGCCATACTGAACATGGAAACTGGCGATCAGGAAAATCATCAGGGCGGTATCAATAAATATAGTGAAATACACCACAGGGGCGGGGATTCGGCGATGACAGGCCCAGATAAACCCGACAAAGGTAATCGACAGATAAACTGCAACGACAATCGGTACCCATGATTCTGTATCCGGGTTAGGCTTTGGAGAGGAAAAGTATAATACGCCCCAAATAGAAAATATTATCAGCTGAATGAGCTTGACCAGCGCCTCGCTCAAATCGTCGCTTCGCTCAATCGTCTTGCGCACTCTTTCCGGAAGAGCATCAGTATTTTTACTGCTCTTGAAGCTTGCCAAAATCTCCCGAATGACATTAAAAACTACGGTCATTTTTCTCCCTGGCCGTAAACAGCGCCCAAATTAGTTGGCGATTCTCTTGATTGTACACGAATGTTGCACGATCACCGATTTATTGATTTCCAGTCAGCAATACACTTTTACCCTTGTAGATTGCGCAATCCGAGTAACATTCACTCACAATAGTAGTGGGCGAAGTTGATCAGTGATGCGTTCTGCCGCAAGAAATCAGTTTGCCTTGATGCATCACCCGTTCAGACATATACGAGTTCATCAAGCCAATCCATTGTCGAGGACCGTTGGTCAATTCCCTCAACGGCCCGCTCAATTGAAAAAGCACGCTGTTTTCCAATCACCGGTTCAGCAAATCGATGGAATTTTTCTGAAATCTCGGCATCGCTCAGCGGATCATCAATCTGGTCTCCCTTGGGTTTGCAGGGTTTTGACTGAAATTCACGACCGTCTTTGAGATATAATGTCACATCAGCCCATCGTTCGCGCACCGAGATTTTATTGAAGTAATCAGTTTCCACCAGTTCCGTTGCCTTGCTGATGCGGGCAATTTCTGTATCTTCCAGTACCGCAGGCGCCAGTTCGTCTATGCCGATTTCGCCGCGGACAATCATCGTTGCCGTTGGAAAAGCTATGCCATAGGCAATATCATCTGTGGTTTTTGGTGTGTGCCCCGCCAGCCTGATTGCATTGTGAAACGTCTGTATGCGCACGCGTTCGACGTCCTGGCTGACAAGTCCGTGCTCACTCATAAGGCCGCTGGCTGCATCAATTGCCGGATGGGCCCAACGACAAACCGGATAACGCTTGTAGTTTGTGGCTGAAATGTCCCAGCGCTCTCCCAGATCATGCCAGAATTCAGCCGCGTC
>QIIJ01000011.1 GCA_003232595.1 Aurantimonadaceae bacterium
GCACTCACCCTCATTGTGGCATCAATGGTGATTTTTGGGCTTTTGGAGATTGTGCCGGGAGACCCGGCGCGGTTGATGCTTGGGTTTAATGCCAGCGATGATGCGGTTGCGGCACTTCGTGAGCAGATGGGGCTCAATCAACCACTGGTAAGCCGCTATTTTGCATGGATTGGCGGCATGTTGCAGGGTGATTTCGGTATTTCCTACACCTATTCGGTGCCGGTCAGCGAGCTTGTTGGTGAGCGCCTGTGGGTTTCTCTGCCACTGGCTTTGCTGGCGCTCATGCTCTCAACGTTCATTGCCATTCCGGTAGGCATTTTTTCCGCCTCACGCCATGGTACCCGCACCGACACGGGTATCATGGCCTTTACCCAATTGGGCATTGCCATCCCCAATTTCTGGTTTGCATTGTTGATGGTCTATCTCTTTGCCATCTGGCTGCAAGTGGTGCCGGCAGGTGGATTCCCCGGTTGGGAAGATGGACTGTTCAACGGCCTTAAATCCCTCATTCTGCCCGCTATTGCACTCGCCCTGCCCCAGGCGGCCATTTTGTCACGGGTCACACGTTCCGCGCTTCTGGACGTGATGGGTGAAGATTATATCCGTACTGCGCGCGCCAAAGGATTGACCGCCAGAGCCGTATTGTGGCGACATGCCCTGCGCAATGCGCTAATCCCGGTTTTAACTATTCTGGGACTGCAATTCGCATTTTATCTACCGGGTCTTGGCCGCCTAATCTTTCAGGCGATTACCCAGCGCGATCTGATTGTAGTGGAAAGTGTGGTCATCCTGCTTGTGGCAACCGTAATTCTCATCAATCTGGTGGTTGATCTGACCTACGCTCTGGTTGACCCGCGATTAAGGCATGCAACCGGCAGGAATGCATCATGAGTAGTGAAACCTTCTTGTCGGAGCCCGAAACCTGGCGCGATGTGCTGCGCAAGGCATTTCGCAATCGGTCGTTTCTTACAGGTTCAATTATTACATTAATAATTCTATCTATGGCTTTGATATCTTTCGTCTGGACGCCCTGGTCTGTGATCGAACTTGATATACTTCTGAAGCTGAAAAAACCCTCGCTGGAACACCCTTTCGGTACTGATCATTTTGGCCGCGACATATTTTCCATGGTAATGATCGGTGCGCGTAATTCGATTGGCGTGGCGCTGATTGCAGTCGGAATCGGTGTGATCATAGGCGTTCCGGTCGGCTGCTGGGCTGCTGCCAGGGGTGGCTATTCTGATGAACTGCTGATGCGAGGCAATGATGTGGTTTTTGCTTTTCCGGCTCTCCTGTCAGCCGTCATGATCACCGCAATCTTCGGTCCCGGTGCGATCAACGCCATCATTGCCATCGGTATTTTCAACATTCCGGTTTTTGCCCGAATTGCCCGTGGTGCCGCTCTTTCCTTGTGGCCGCGCGAATTTATCATGGCAGCGGAAGTTGCCGGCAAAGGTAAAATGCGCATTACAGTCGAGCATATCTTGCCCAATATGACAAATCTGCTGTTGGTTCAGGGTACGATACAATTTTCACTAGGCATTCTGGCAGAAGCAGGCCTTTCCTATGTGGGGCTTGGCACGCAACCGCCCTGGCCATCCTGGGGCCGCATGTTGAATGAAGCCCAGACCATGATGAGTTTCGCCCCACATATGGCGATATTTCCGGGGCTGGCGATTGTTGTAACTGTGCTTGGTCTCAATCTGCTTGGTGACGGGTTGCGCGATGTGCTTGATCCGCGACTGCGACGGGAGCGGTAAATTTTGGCACTTCTCTCCGTTCAAAACCTGAGCCTCTCAATTGGCGAAGCACCCATTCTCAAGGACATCTCCTTCACTATTAGTGCAGGCGAAACTGTCGGGCTCGTTGGTGAATCCGGTTCCGGCAAATCCATAACAGCGCTTGCCATTATGCAATTGCTGCCGCGTGCCAGCCTTGCCAGTGGCAGTATTAATTTTAAAGGTGACCAGTTGATCAATGCCACCGAGGAGCGCATGTGTTCGCTTCGCGGGGATGATATCGGCATGGTTTTCCAGGAACCGATGACCGCGCTAAACCCGGTCAAGTCAATCGGCGAGCAGGTGGCCGAGGGAATACGCCTGCACCGGGGCAAAAACCGGGCAGAGGCAGAAGCCCATGCTGCCAAAATGCTCGACCGGGTCGGCTTGCCCCCTGCCCGCTTTTCATTGCAACGTTATCCACACGAACTTTCCGGCGGCCAGCGCCAGCGCGTGGTCATTGCCATTGCCTGTGTGCTTCATCCTAAATTGCTGATAGCGGACGAACCCACAACAGCACTTGATGTCACACTTCAGGCCCAAATTCTCGAATTGCTCAATGAGCTGGTTGCGGAAAACAATATGGGCCTGCTGCTGATCAGCCACGACCTGGCAGTCGTGACGGAAATGGCATCAAAAATAGTCGTTATGCGTCAAGGTGAGATCATGGAAAGCGGAGAGACCGCTTCTGTGCTGAAAGAGCAAAATCACCCCTATACCCGTCAGCTTGCCAAAGCCTCAACCCATGTACCAGAACGGGCCAGCGAACCGATCACAACTGCAAAGGCTGAGGCCAGAAGAACTCCGCCCCTGCTTTCAGTCAAAGAGTTGATCCGGGAATACCCGACTCCACGAAAATCACTGTTCCAGAAAGGCACTCCTTTCCGCGCGGTCGATCAGGTGAGTTTCGATCTTTATCCCGGCCATTCACTCGGTCTGGTGGGCGAATCCGGCTGCGGTAAATCTACGCTTGCGCGTGCAATCCTGGGCCTTGAACGCCCCAATGGCGGGCATATTCTGTTTGCTGACACAGATTTTGCAACGGCAACACGCGAGGAAATAAACCGGGCACGCCGCAATATTCAGGTGGTGTTTCAAGACCCTTATGGCTCGTTTAATCCACGCCACAAGGTGGCAAAACTGGTGGCCGAACCGCTGCACCTGATGGGTGCCCTGAGTGAGAAAGAGAAACGCAACCGGGTGGCAAAATCGCTCAATGAGGTGGGGCTCAAAGCGGGCGATATGGACAAATATGCCCATGAATTTTCCGGTGGCCAGCGCCAGCGCATCGCCATTGCCCGTGCTTTAATCACCGAACCTGGACTGATTGTTGCTGATGAGCCCGTTTCCGCCCTTGATGTTTCCATCCGCGCCCAGGTGCTTGACCTTCTGGCGGAGCTGCGCAACCGGCTGGGGCTGGCCTATCTGTTTATCAGTCATGATTTATCTGTAGTGCGCGCTATCACCGATGATGTCATGGTGATGAACCAGGGCAAAATCATTGAAAGCGGCCCAACGGCGAGCGTTTTTGATAATCCCCGCCATGAATACACAAAAAAACTGGTTAAAGCCGCCCCAGACCTTGAGCGTGCCATAATGCGTCGCTTAGAAATGGCGTAAGTGTTAAGGTATGTGAATCGATTCCGGTATTTTCGGGGTCGCAGGACAAAAGACGTTGCAGGAGATTTATTGTGGAAGTGAGGGACAATTCCAAAGATATGGAGGTGGAATATGATAATTCAGGTCAGGTGGAAAACTCCGCCAAATTGCTTGATGACTATATTTCAGATGCTGTCGACTACAGAAATCAGGTCGCGGATTTTGCCATATTCAACCAGACCTATGGCCCGAAGGAACGCAACAAACTCGATATCTTCTGGCCTGGCAAGGATCGCGACGGGCCAATCACCATGTTTATACACGGCGGTTACTGGCAAAGGCTCGACCGCTCGGCATTCAGCCATATGGCTAAGGGGCTCAATGCCAAGGGCATCGCCGTTGCCATTCCCTCCTATACCCTTTGTCCGAATATCACCATTAGCGGTATAATCGATGAATTGCGCCGTGCATGTGTCATTTTGTGGAAAACCTATGACAGACCGCTGACCGTGTTTGGCCATTCTGCCGGCGGCCATCTTGCCGCCTGCATGCTGGCAACCAAATGGAACCGCATTCACAATTCCCTGCCGGAACAAATGGTACAATCCGCCCTCTCAATTTCCGGCGTCTTCGAACTTGCTCCACTGATCGAGACCAGCCACAACAACGCGCTGCGCCTGAATGAGGAAGAGGCAAAAAAAGCCAGTCCCTATAACTGGCTGATTGAACCGGGACAGCGTTTTGATGCCTGGGTCGGTGCGCATGAATCAGAAGAGTTTCGGCGGCAGTCCCGTTCCCAAGCCCAGCGCTGGAGGATGATGGGGGCCACAACCCGTTATGTTGAAATTCCTGGCAGCAATCATTTCACTGCTATTCACCCGCTGACCAACCCGAACAGTGCCATGATTGCAAGGCTGGTGCAATTGATGGAACCGGCAAAAGCACCAACCATTGCAGATTTGAATATTGCTGATCCCAAACCGGCTGTGCAGACAAAGCCTGAAAAGACGGAAGCGGATCCTGCAAGCCAGGCTGGTACGGTTGAAGAAAAACCGCCCGCAAGAAAGAAGAAAGCCGCAAAGCCGCGTGATGATGATGCAGATGATCGCCAAAATCCAGAAGGCCGCGGGAAGAAATCACCTGATCCTGAAACAACAGTAAATTTGAGCAGTGATGAGGCAAAACCTGCAACCGACG